>DAOVSA010000059.1 GCA_030633635.1 Candidatus Altarchaeota archaeon | reverse complement strand
GTTTGGTAAAACTCCCAAAGGGGGATGGATTTACTGGAAAGGAAATCTTCTCACTTTTACTTCCCAAAGATTTTTCCATCAATTATACAGGAAAATTAGGTGAGGTCTCTATAAAAGATGGAAAAGTAATCTCAGGTATTATCGAAGTGGAAGGGCTATCTGGAGAGTTATTAAATAAGATATTCATAAGATACGGGCCTGACATCGCCAGAGAATATATAGATAAGTCCACAAAACTTGCGATAAGGGCAATTATGTTATATGGATTTAGTGCAGGTATAGATGAAGAGGATTTACCGGTCGAGGGTAAAAAAGAGCTTGAAGAGTTATTATCTAATGCCAAAACAGAGGTTAATGAACTCATAAAAGCGTATCATGGGGGCGAGCTGGAACCTTCCCCTGGAAAAACAGCAGAAGAAACATTGGAGGATACGATTATGCTGGTACTCAGTAGCGCCAGGAGCGATGCCGGTGGAATCGCAGCCAAGTACATTGGGGAGAATAGTGCTGTGATAATGGCTAGAAGTGGTGCCAGAGGAAGTATGTTGAATTTGACCCAGATGGCTGGGGCGGTAGGGCAACAAGCAGTCCGGGGTAAACGGATAAAACGGGGGTATCATAATAGGACCCTTTCCATATTCAAAAAACACGATGTCAGCGCCGAGGCAAATGGTTTCGTCAAATCGAGTTTTAAAAACGGTCTCAGTCTGCACGAATATTTTTTCCACGCCATGGGTGGCCGAGAGAGTTTGGTGGATACTGCAGTACGAACAGGAAGGAGTGGTTATATGCAAAGAAGACTTATAAATGCATTACAGGACCTTAAAGTGTATCCAGACCTAACCGTAAGAGGTGATGGGGGCATCATCGTTCAGTTTAGATATGGAGAAGATGGCATTGACCCAATGAAAGAATGCCGTATGGGAGTCAAGCGCGAACACGTAGAGTGGTTCACGTAAATCCTTTGAGCAAAATGGAAATTCCAACCAGCATACAGGAGAGGATAAATAAATTAAGTGAGAAAGAAAAAAAGTCTTTCTTGCGCGATTATGAAGGAGCATTGGTAGATTCAGGAGAAGCAATCGGAACGGTTGCAGCACAGGCTATTGGAGAACCAGGAACCCAAATGACTCTTCGTACCTTCCACTATGCAGGAGTCGTGGAATTAAGTGTTCCATTGGGTTTACCAAGGTTGATAGAGATTACGGATGCCAAAAAATCGCCAAAAAATTCTATGATGATTATTTACTTGGATGAAGAGCATCGAAATAGTGAGGAGAAGGCATGGGAGGTTGCACATTCTCTAGATGAGAAATTTTTGAGAGATATTTGTGATTTTCGAATAGACATAAACAGGGGGGAACTCATTATCGAGACAGGGGATGAAGAAGCAAGAAAGGATATTCAGAAAGTAGTGAAGGTAGAGGAACGGGACAACGCCCTTATAATCTCGAAGAAATCCTTGTTGGATCTCAAAAAACTGATGAACAAACTGGAGAAAAAGAGATTGCGCGGGTTTAAAGACATTAAAAGAACATTTGTACGAGAATCCAATGGCGAGTATTTAGTATATACCGAGGGTTCCAATATGAAGAAGGTATTGAAGGTAAAAGGGGTAGATAAAACCAGAACAACGACCAACGACATACATCAGATCTATGAAACCCTTGGTGTTGAAGCCGCAAGAAACTCGATAGTCATAGAGGCAGAAAAAGTTTTAAAGGATCAGAATATGGATGTGGATATTCGCCATATAACCCTGCTTGCGGATCAAATGACGGTTATGGGGGGACTCCAGGCTGTGGGACGCCATGGGATAAGTGGAGCAAAGAGATCTGTGCTGGCTAGGGCCGCATTTGAAGAGACTGAGAAGCACATACTAAATGCTGCACTTAGTGGTGAGAGGGACGAACTACTGGGCGTTGCAGAGAATATCATCGTCGGTCAACCAGTTCCCATTGGTACGGGAACGGTAAATCTCAGGGTCAAACCAAGAACATAGGTAAAAAATAAAAAAAAATAAAAAAATAAGATAATTAATAAAGAATCTTTACTTAGCCAACTTAATGTCACCAGCTTGGACGGTCTTTCTTCCAGCATGTCTCGCTATTTTAGTCGCTTTCTCTGCAACACTCTCTATATTTTCCTCTGCTGCATCTCTTAATGCTACAATAGCGTCCGCGCTAACCCTGTCAGCACCTGCATTTCTAATCAATCTCTCAACTGGTGCTAATGGTAATTCAGCCATTTGTTTCACCTCATATTGTTTTATAGAAATAAACTATTAAATAAAGTGTAATTCGCCTATAAATACTTTTCGGTTTTTGGTTCTGTCCCAAAATCGGTTGATGTGTCAAGGTGTCCCGTATCGGTGGATGTCCAGATTTTTTGATTTTTTAGTAAATTTGCTAATCGACTATAACCTACTCTGTTCGCCTTTAACTCCCCTATTTATTCTTTTTGCTTTTTTGTAATAAGTTATCTCATGGCTTTTTGGCAAATCGGGTGTTTTGCCATCCAACAATTCCTGAAGAGTTATGATTTGAATTTTTGGGAATTCCATTTTTGGAAACTCGATCTTAACGAGTATTTTCAGAAAAAGAGTTATTGGTGTGATATACTATTTCCGGTTTGAATTGGTACACAATTCTTCAATAAAATCATTTAGCTCCTTTACCCGCCCTATGGCTGGATGATTTTCCCCCAATTTTTCTCTCAACTCCTCCAATGCCTCAGAGATAGTCATTAATTTTGCACCAGCGGCAAGGTTATCTGCGTGTGCGATCACCTTCTCCTCTAGGGTCTCAGGCAGATAGTCTTTTGCTGGCAAACCCAAGGAGATGGCTTCCTCTTTGGTTAGACCGGCACCTATATGGGTTTCACAAACCCTTGCCAGTTTATCAGAATATCTTTTGATGATTTTTGCACCCTCCACACCGTGCCTGATCGAGTGCGTTTTACACCTTCCGATATCATGTATTAATGCAGCAGTTTCGACAAAATCCACGTCGATATCATACCCATTTTGTTTAATCTTTTCTGCAGTTTTTTTTGCCTCGTGAGAAACAAATAAAGAATGCTTTACGACATGATCACAGCATCTCTGTTCCAGTAAGGATATGGCATCACACTTGCTCAATGATCTTTTCGATCCTTGCAATTTTATCTCCCAATTCTCTGATCCTGTTTGAATTATCTAGACTCCTAAGTCTCTCGTTACATCTTGGACATATGAAGTTTAGATCCATGGCTTGAGTCATGGTCACACTAGTATCACAGGAACACACAAATAGGTTCTGTCGTTCATATTCTAACCTTATTTTCAGTTTTGACAGGCTCTCATCCAACTTAATTTGCCCATATTCAGTTATTTTATCATCCCGCTTTTCCCAGACATATGAGTACCATCCGGTACTTTTGTCCTTTGTCCTCTTATAGCTCACTAAAGATGTGCCATGCAGATCATTTAATAATTTCCTTATAATTGTGGATTTCACACCCAACTCAGATGCTATCTGCTCATCATGCTTAGGTTCAGTAAGTTGTTCAAGAACTGCAACATGTTCTGGACCTGTGTTCTCCTCCAAGATTATCTTGAGAACGCTCTCATCCATAATATATATTGGAGGTCTATACATAAATATCAAGTCATATTCTTTTGGGAGTTTCTTAAATTTCCCTCATCTACATCTCACAGGCTTCTAGCGGCCTAATGCCCATGTCTTTTTGCCCAGAAGTTGTAAAGAACCAGGCAATATTGAATTTTTTGGTATTTCTTAGATCCTGTGAACTTAAAAAGCAGCAGATCTTTCAATTCACTATGAAATACCTCCGGGTAGGGCAGCAATACATTTACACCCTTTATGCCTCATTGAAATAGCAACCCATATTTATATCCTATTGAATTAATCTCTAAAAAGTCAAATGAAATCGTGGGTACGAAACAAAAAAGGACAGGCCTCAATAGAGTATATGGCGATATATGCATGGGCGATATTATTAATCTCGATTGCATTGGTACTGGTATGGCAATGGGGATTACTTGATATAAGCGGCAAAACTGAGCGGGGCTATTCTGGATTCTGGGGGATTGTGCCGGTTGATTGGAAATTTGAGAGCAACGGAGATATAACTCTGGTATTGGCAAACGGGATTGGAGCAGGTGTGAATGTGACATGCGTGGATGTGACGATACTTAACACCACATCATCGATGGCACTCAATGAGAGAATAGATGCAGGAAACAAAAAAACGATTGTAATATCCACCCTGAGAACTGGGGGACCTGGTGATTTTTATTTTATAGACTTAGTAGAAATAACATATATAGATCATAGAACTAATGTAACACATCGAAGTTCTGGACACATGTGGGGGGGGTATGAATAAAATGTCGAGTATAGAAGGTCAAGGAGATCTAAAAACCAGAAAGGAATTAATATTCCAGGGTATGTTGAAGAAAAAGAAAGAATGTGGCACAATAATCATTCTGGCAGTTATCCTGCTGGTAATCCTACTTATCCTGTGGGTGAAGTTTGGATATAAATATGAGGTTATTAATATCAGAACTCCAACGATTAGCCAATAGCCCAATCCCGGGTTAGATCTTCGGAATTTTCTACATTCTTCTCCATTTTAAACCTATTACTTCTCATTATCGAAGTTTCTAATTTGGTCTGATAGATTATGTTGAATTTTATAATTCTAGTAAAGAAATTAAAGAAATCTAAAAAAGCGGGTTGATAATCTTAAATTTATATAAGGTATGACTAAAGGTATATTAGATAAATTAGATAAAGTATATAACAAGAATAGACGAAGAGAAAATGGAACTAAGTGTCGGCGATGTGATGACTAAGGGTGTGATTTGGATTAGCGCAAAAGATAGTGTACAAAAGGCAGCAAGGGTTATGAAGGAAAATGATATAGAATCTGTTATGGTGTTTGAAAAAGG
>DAOVSA010000005.1 GCA_030633635.1 Candidatus Altarchaeota archaeon | reverse complement strand
GGCGAGAAATAGATACCAAATCCAAAATAAAATAATGCCAGACACACGATCACAAACCCGAGTAGCATATTTTTCTTTTGACTCTTTAGATGGTTCATCGTCTTCTTGATGTAATATACTTTTAATTACAGGACAGTAAAATTTTCTTGGTCGCTTAACTAACATTTTTGGGTTAAAACCATCACGTCCTAATCTGAACTGGTTCTGTAATCTTTGCACTGGTGGCGGGCGGGGCCGGTAAAATAAACCATCACGTCCCGATCTGGATAGGTTCTGTAATCTTTTTTAAGGTTGCGATTGCTGACAATGCGGCTAAATAGGAGGTTTTTGGATTTTCTGGTGATGGAATATTCTTGACCTCGGTTTTAAATTCACCAAAATCCCCGATAACATGGATTTGATGGATATTTTCTTCAATAGACGGATCTGCGATCACCTTCACCCTGGTTTTTTCTAAGCCAATACCTGCTAAACTCAGGGTTGCTGCAACGTTAACATTGAATGGAAATCTTTTTACAGCCTCTTTGGCGGGCCCTTCGTATAATGTGGTTTCTCTGCCTGCTTTTATCTCGGCGTTCATTCCAACACCCAAACTCATCGGGTTCTTTTTGGTTGTTATGGTAACCGAATCTATGTGGGCAACTCCTGCGGACTTTAAGCCATCTACTCCGGCAATTGCACCAGACGGCAAATAAATCTTTAGATTATTTTTTTTAGCGATTTCTTTCATCTCTTCAAATAAGTCTAGATCGGTCAGTGCACCGGTGCTCATTATCATCAAATCCCGTTTAGATTCCAGGATTTTTATGCCGTATTCCCTTACCGCTTGCTGAGATGCAGATTCAATTACCAGATCAAAATCACAGCTCAGAAATTTACTAAATTGGGCTGTAACCTCTACCTCTGATTTTCCTCCTGAATCTAAATCCGGAACATTTTTGGGGATCTTATCTAATATTGCAACCAATTCACACTCTATTATGTTGTTCTGAATGGCATTTATTATGCTTTTCCCGATGTTTCCACACCCAATCATTCCTATCCTCATTTCACATGGTAATACCAAAATATATAATCCGATACGCACAGATACCAATGACTCCCTCAAATAAGTCAATCGCATCGAGGGCAGCAATACCGGAAGTGACCCCTCCCACCGATCAAACCAATGATTGATGTTTCCCCGAAAATGAAGGTTACTTTTATATACTCTCTTTCACTATTAAATTAAGAAAAGTATAATATTACTGGTGATCTAAATGAGTATGAAATTGTCGGAATTGTATGGGATGGATATTTTCACAGATAAAGCCAGATACCTCGGCAAAGTGGAAGACGTCATATTAAATCTGGATGGTGGTGAGGTGATGAGGTTAACCCTTGAGCCATTGAGGGAAGGAGTTCTATCAAAGGATAGAGTTGGGTCGATATTACGAACAAAAAGCATAAAATATAGTGATGTTTCTGAGATAGGGGATGTAATCATGTCCCGGGTCGAACCAAAGCCTGAAAAAAGACATAAACTAAAGACATAAATCCCTTTGACACACCCCACAGGATATGAAGACATCAGACTTCTGAGATACACATACTGATAACCCTAAAATGCATAAAATTGGCGTAATTAGTCATCCACATGTAGATCCAAAACCATTACAAAAAATAGTAAAACAATTATCAGATGCCCGGTTCTATATTTCTCTGGATCCGGTTGCCGCCAGCAAACTTAATTCTAAGGGGACAGAGATAACAGATATGGTAGTCGATTTGGTTATAACGTTGGGAGGGGATGGAACGCTTCTATGGGCAGTCAAAGAACTCAGGTCTGATCCACTAGTCTTAGGTATTAATGCTGGCAGATTTGGTTACCTGACGGAATTAAATCTAGATAATGCATCTTACGGCTTGAATTTATTGATAGATAAAAAATTTCACATAGATGAGAGGTCGAAACTAAAGGTTAATCGTAGATTCGAGGCCCTGAATGAGGTATCGATTTTTCCATTAATCCCTGCATCATTGTTAGAATTCAAAGTAAATGTGAATAGTCACCCATTAATGGACTTTAGAGCGGATGGTGTCGTTGTTTCTACACAAACAGGGTCCACAGGTCATTCTTTGTCTTTGGGCGGCCCAATAATCACTCCCGATACGAGGGCGTGGACAATTACACCGGCGAACTCATTTATGGGGGAACAAAAATCAATCGTGATCCCAGACGATTCAAAAATTTCGATCCAGTTATTGAGGGAGGACAGGGGGGCATATCTGGTAGTGGATGGACACGTTATTGAGAAACTACACTTTAATGATACAGTACTGGTCGAAAAAAGTGATCGAACGGTTAAATTTGTGAGATTTAATGACCTAGATACATCTAATGGAAATTAAATTCCTCATAAAACGGAGTAAAAAAACGGAGTAAATTAATATAAAAATACAAAGAGACGGTTTCTGGAAGAAATGGATGGATGCAACACCATCGTAATCCACGGAAACGCCAGCAGACTTATGGCACTAAAAATTTAACTTAAAATGAGAACACACTATTCCAATGAGATAACTCAAAAATCAGATGGAAAATCTGTTATCCTATATGGGTGGGTTCACGAAATTCGAGATCTTGGGAAACTAAAGTTCCTAATCCTCAGAGATAGGGATGGATTCATACAAATAACCGCGAGAAAAGGAGCAACAGAAGATGTTGTCCTGCATAAAATAGAAGAACTGAGTAAAGAATCAGTTATAGAAGTAACTGGTACGGTTAAACTCAATGAACAGGCCCCGAAAGGCGTAGAAATTTTTCCGAGTTCGATAAAGACCATAAATAAATCGAAGTCCCCCTTACCATTGGATGTCACCGAAAAAGTGAGAGCAGATCTCGATACAAGGCTAAACAACCGTTTTATGGATTTGAGGAAACCAAGAATTGCGGCAATATTTAAGATACGAGATAATGTTCTAAGAGCTGGCAGAGAATTCCTTGCGAACAACTCTTTTGTAGAGATCCATACCCCCAAGATAATAGCAAGCGCTTCTGAGGGCGGAACCGAGTTATTTCCACTATCTTATTTCGACAAAGAAGCATTTTTGGCGCAATCACCACAGCTGTACAAACAGATGATGATGGCAACGGGTTTCGATAGGGTTTATGAGGTAACATATTATTTCAGGGCCGAGGAACACGATACAAGAAGACATTTGAATGAGATAACGGCCATAGATATTGAAATGGCGTTCATTAAAGATGAAAATGATGTGATGAATATCCTAGAAGGGCTGGTCAAATCGATCATCAAATCTTGTTCGAAGTGTGAAGAATTGAAAGTTTTAGGCAAGGAAATAAGTGTTCCAACAGACATCAGAAGGATTACGTATGATGAGGCAGTGGAAATGCTCAAAGACCATAAAAAATTCATTCAATGGGGTGAGGATCTGGACACCGAGGCTGAAAAACTTTTAGGCAGGATAATGAAAGAAGAGTATAACTCTGAACTGTATTTTCTGACCCAATACCCGCTTAAGATAAAACCATTTTATACGATGCCCGCAAAAAACCACAAATACTCAAGATCCTTTGATTTGGGATATAAGGGCGTCGAAATCGCCTCTGGTGGCCAACGTATTCATTGCCATGATCTATTGACCGAGAGAATTGAACATCTGGGGCTCGGTAAAACCGGTCTAGAGTTCTACTTAAATGCATTCGAGTATGGAATGCCTCCACACGGGGGTTTCGGCTTGGGTATTGACAGAATAATGATGCAATTGTTGGATATGCCAGTCAGAGAGGTTGTACTATTTCCAAGGGACCGGCACAGGCTGGTGCCCTAATACTAAAATAATATTATTAAAATAATACTAATTTAAAATAATACCAATTGGTGAGGTGATCCAAATGACTATAATAACCAAGAACATAAGTTTACAAACAAACGAGGGAGACATAATAGATATAACCCGGGATGTCGATCAATTGGTGAGGGATACCGACCTAAGAGCCGGAATTGCAGTCATTTTTGTTAGTGGGTCTACCGGAGCGATTACAACCATTGAATACGAACCTGGGTTATTAAAAGATATTTCAGATGCATTAGAACGTCTCATGCCCAGAAATATCAAGTATATGCACGAATTGAGGTGGCATGATGGCAATGGACATTCCCATATCCGTGCATCTTTTCTTGGTCCGAGTCTCACGGTTCCCTTCAAAGATAAAAGATTAATCTTAGGAACATGGCAGCAGATAATATTTTTGGAACTGGATAATAAACCAAGGAGCAGAAACTTGATTGTTCAGATAATTGGTGAATAGTTGTTAAAATTGCTGTGCTCATTCATGGGAGCGCTCGATTGCAAAGTAATCAGATAGTTATACATCTCGATAGATCTCTCTTTAAAAGCAACCTGCATTATTTCTCCTCGATGCTTTCCTCAACCTTCATTCCAAAGTGCCTACCAACCCAACCCTTTTCTTTCGAAAAGAGCGCAAAAATCGGGATTTTTGGCTCCAAACGAATCAGAGACACGAATGAATCAAGATTCATTGTGCACAAAAACCCAATGGGTTTTTCGTGTTCGTTGGACACAAAATCATAAATGATTTTGCTGTACAAAAAGTGCGTAGCACTTTTGAGTAAAAGCGTTGACGGAAAAGAAAGGAGCGCAAAATTCTTTCGGAATTTTGGCTACCAAAATTGCTTTGCAATTTTGAGTAATTTGCTTCGCAAATTCAACCAGATTTACTTCTCCTCGATGCTTTCCTCAACCTTCATTCCAAAGTGCCTGCCAATATCTTCGATATATGCCAGAACCTCATCACCTATTTTCAATTCAACAACAGATATCGCTTTCCCATTTTTGTCGACTAACCTGATAGTTTCAGCGTTTTGAAGCAATGTTCTTATCGACATTTGATTGAATTTTGCTTCAATCAGCATTAACGGGCGTTTTTCGATTTTTGCCCTTCCAACGATCAATTTTCTGGTTTTTCCTTGCCAATCGACACCCAAAACCTCATCACCTGCCTTAAGTTCGCTCAGATACTTGGTCTTTTGATCTGCGACTCTGACGTAAGCGTGTACCGGGCCGGCGTTAACTCTAAAAGGACGAGTTTCAACGTATGGTGTTTCTATGGTTTCAGAGTGAACCAAAAACAACGCATTGGATTGGGAACCAACCAGCATACCCTCGCCCATGTTGAAGATGGAACATGTGTCTATACACGCCCTGTCCCCCATACCAACAGGCGTAATGCGGGTGATTTTCACAGGTTTTAGATCTAACATCTCGGCAGATACCTCATCCAACACCTTTTTTATTTTTTTGATTTCGTTCACCCCCGCATCCACTAAAACACCATCCGATCCCACCTCCAGGGTTTGTAATGCCAGTTTCGCGTCCTCAACACCGGATACCTCGACGATGATCTTACATTTATTCCTCAGCTCAGCGATCAAATTTTCTAGTGGAATGATCTTCCAGTCCGTAGCTTTTATTACGACATAATCCACGTAGTTTCCGGCATTTGCGATCATTTTTTCATCTTCTTTACTCTCAATTTTCCTATAGAATGCAGTTTTTCTTTTCTTTTTCTTTCCCCATCTGAGGCTCTTTATGTCCTTTCCAAGAAATATGTCGGCATCAGTATCATCTGCCACAACATCTATCTTCCCCAGTTCTTTCACCTTACTGGCTTCTCCCTCATGTACGATGACTGCATTGGCACCACTTTCCAGCGCCGTAGTAATCAATCCCTTCCGCTTATCCCATGATGAATCTTGATTTGCCCTAACCCATAATTCTTTCATTTTTGTTGGTGTATTTAGAATTCATTAAATAATAGATATAAAAAATTAAAATGAAATTGGTTGGAAAAGGAGCAGAGGCAAACCTTTATCTGGAAAAAGATCGGTTGATAAAGCACAGAATCAAAAAAGAATACCGAATCGGGGTGTTGGATGAGCGATTAAGGCGATCAAGAACCAAAAGAGAGGCCAAACTACTAAAAAGGTCAAAGAGAAGTGGAATACCGGTTCCAAATGTTTATGATGTCAATTTTAAAGATAATAAGATAGTCATGGAGTTTATAGATGCAGAATTGGTTTATGATTACCTTCAATCAGCAAAAAAATCTGCAATTGTTAATATAAGTAAAAAAATCGGGGAATTGATCGCGAGATTACACGATTCAAATATAATCCACAACGACCTCACAACTTCCAATATGTTATTAAAGGATGATGAGATCTATCTGATAGATTTTGGTCTGGGTATGACCTCAACGCGAATAGAGGATAAGGCAATGGATCTGGTTGTCCTGCACAAATCTTTGATGTCTGCATATCCTGCCATGGTTGATATGCTCTGGATCGGCATCCGTGGCGGATACGAGAATTATCTATCGCAAAGGGAAGTATGGAAGCGGGTTGAGAAGATAGAACAGCGAGTGAGGTATGTAAAAAAGGATTAATCTGGTGGTGTATGTAAGAACCCCCCTTCCTCCACTATATCATCTGATATTTATCACCGAATCACATAGGTGAATCAGGGTGTCGGTCAAATCCCTAGACGCATCATCCTCTAGGGTGACAAATATCCCACTCATCCCATCCATACGCAATTTGTTTATCAAAAAATGAGAGAATTTTTTCACAGATTGGGCGTTGTTATATATCAGGAGCGTTGATAAGGAATCCAAAAGCAGAAATTTTTCAGGAGTGTCTAGTTTTTCGATTAATTCCTCAGCGTACATACTTATCTCCTCCAAAGAAGCTGGATTCTCGACAAAAATACAATTTCCCCGCGCTCCAACTTTTTCTCCAGCCATACAAGAGATAAAATCGATGAAGAATAACTTTTTGGTTGGGATATTCTCTCTCTCCAATACTCTTGAGATAAATGCATGGGGTTTGCTAACCGTCATGTACACCCCCCCACAATCCTTCTCATTTACCAAAACATCTAATACCACTAAAACGCTTCTGAAATAATCCGCCGGCATGGTCAGTATCAGGGTTATGTGCCCTTTCTCGATACCTTGAAGTTTTTGTCGAAGTCTTTCTTCAAAATCTACCATTTCATCCATTTTTATCAAATTTAGATAACAGTTATTTATATAGATTTTTATATACGTTCTCCAATTATTCATACCCATTATCATCAAAAATGAAGAATAATATCCTGCTGAAAGGGAAAGGTGGAAGCCCTGGAATAGGGCATGGGAGAATAGAAATTTTTAGGAATAAAAATATAGACAAGAATAGAATAGCTGTAATTGATTCTCTGACACCGGATATAACCCCTTTTCTTAAAAATGCTTCCGGGGTCATTACAGATAAGGGCGGGATTACTTCTCATGGATTAAACATTTTAAGGGAGTATCGCATCCCATGTGTGGTTGGAACGGTACTTGCAAGCGAGATTTTGAATGATGATCAACTAGTGACGATCGATGGTTGGAATGGAGACGTATATGGTGGAGACGTTGAAATAGAGCATAAGAAAGTGAAGGAAGTTTATGAGATCCAGACGAAAATTTATGCGATAGTGGAAATTCCAAGCAGGTCAAAGGGAATTTCTGAGGTTTTTGACGGCGTCGGTTCATTAAGAAGCAACTATATGATCCTGAAGAGTGGAAAACACCCCAGAAAATTTGTTGAGGAGGGAAAAGAAAAAATTCTGGAGGATCTCATCTACGGGGGCATGAAAACTGTTTTAGAGTCGTTTCATCAGAAACCGGTGTGGTATAAACTATTGGACGCACCCACCAATGAATTCAGGAGATTAATTGGTGGAGAAGAGGAACCATACGAAGGAAATCCTTTGTTTGGCTGGAGGGGGATACAAAGAGAACTGGATGAACCAAAATTGCTTTCTATTGAACTTTCTGCTATGCGTAAACTTTTAAACGAGGGCTTTGACAATTTATATGTTAAGGTTCCTTTCATTAGGGATATATCCGAATATAGGGAATTCTTAGACATACTTCAAAATTTTGGTTTGGAGAAACTAAAGAGGGGCATATCCGTCGAAACACCGGCGGTTGCTTTATCCATAGATGAATTCATTCAAATGGGAATTGATTTCGTTAGTATCGGAATAAATGACCTGACCATGTGTCTTTTGGCTGTTGACAGGGATAACGAACTGGTTTCCAATATGTTCAAAGATGACCATCCCGTTGTCTTGGGGATGTTAGATGACGTAATCTCCAAATGCAGGAAGAACAACATCGAAATATGCGTATCTGGCAGAATCTCAGATAATCTTTTGAAATTTTTGATAGGAAAGATTGATATAATCTGTTACGATGCTGCCAATGTCCTGGAGATGAGAAAAAAGATTTATGGATTGGAAAAGGAGATTAAACGCTAAAAAACCTCCAAATTTACCAATACATGATCCTTGTCATAAGGTCTTAAATCAACAATCTGTAAAATTTTAAATTTTTCCTTTAATTTATCTATTTCCTCCTCAAAAACTTTTTTTGGACTTTTCACCGCATTAATGCTCCTGCTCTTTACAACAAACATCGCATACCTGGGAGCAAACATCTCTGTATTCTTTATTAAAATTTCTGCCTGATTCGGCTGTGCTACATCCTGGTAGATAACGTCCACAAGATTAATATTGTGGCAATACTCCAAGGGATGTATTGCATCACCCAAAATCGGGATCATGTTTGTTTTAACCCCGCTCACCGGAATCAGTTCTCTCATCATTCGCTTGGAGAATTCTATACAATAGACAGAGTTGCGGGTTATATCTGCTACATGGCTTGCTGTGGTGCCTGTAGATGATCCAAGATATAAAACGTTATAATTTGGCTTAATTGGAAGTTTTTTTAATCCTTTCAGGATTCCCGCCCCAAGTTTACTCCTGAATGGGTCCCAAAATCTATATTCCTGCCCCTTTTTTTCGATCAATCGTTCTCCATAAACCCGAAATCCTCTTACAGAGTTCTTGGTCGCTAATTTTCCATTAATCCTATAAACTCCGGGAAAGATTTTTTTCATTTTCCTTTGAAGCATTGGGTTTGAAGTGGATATGAATATCTCTACCTACATTATCCATAGTAAGTCGATATGGGCATGAAATTTCAAGAACGGAAATACCTGCGATGATGTCCCTTTCCTCAAACTCTTAAGCGGTTTCTCATTCTATGGCATAAACCAAGCCCGTACTGAGAATATTATGGGTTCTCATTAAAAGACTCAAACGTAAAGGCAAGAAGAACCTAAACCCCCCTAACCCCTCCAATCACTTGACCAACTTCCTAATCTTTTTGGAATTTTCAAATGCCATATCTATGCTCTTTTGTACCTCCTCGGAAGTGAACCCACTCATCCCTCCCTTCTGCATGGCATTTATCATAATCTCATCTGTATCTGTGGTTGTTGTAGCAACTGTTAGCCTACCCCCCATAGCATATTCCTCATCTAGGCAGGGATCTATCACAATCTGATCCCCGATCTTTGCAGATGTGCAGGGTATCGGTATCTTGGCAATCGGCAGTTTTCCATTCCATTCCCCCCTGATTACTTTTCCCTCCTCATATTTTGGCATTCTAGCATCTAATAAAGCTGCGGTTGCTGCTATACCCGATGCATCTATCAGGTTGCCTCCATGATTCAGGATATATACATCAATAAAGACAATCCAAACCTTATTTTCCTCAATGAGTAATTTATCCAACTCGATCGCTTTACTCTCTCTAATGCCTCGATCAACAACCCTTGCAAGTTCTATTGCCTCTTCTCTTGGTGGTCCCGATTCAAATGTTGGAGATGCCAGCTGTATTAATTCTGCACCAACGGTCATAACTCCCGTATCTGGTTGATCCGGGTATGGTTCACCAACATCCATCTTTATCCCTACCATAACCTCGGAATCCCCCAACTTCACCCGGGCAGAACCCTCCGCCTTCTCATTTACTACTCCTTTCTCTATCCCTATATCTCTATACTCATCAAACTTACGTCCATCTATGCGTTTACCTTCATTAATAAGATTTATGATATAATCTTTTTTTAGATATGCCTCAATTTCCATTTTAAACCTCCATTTTTATATTTTGCAAATGTATTATTCTCAAATCAGATCGTATAACTCCCTGTGTGTGATATGTCGTAAAAATCGATGAGTTCTATGGCGGTTACAGCACATTGTGCCATATTTTGCTCGTTCCATATCCCATGAATTTTTCATTTGAATAATACTATTTCTACTATTTCAATATATTAGGTTTTGATATAAAAATTCTCTCTTATTCGCCCCATTTCTCATAGGTTATCCCGTTTCTCAAATCCATACATCACATTCAAAACCTTCTGATCATCTAATGCGCTTCCTACAACCTGTAGCCCGGTGGGAATTCCATTAACCTTGCCACATGGAACCACTCCGGCAGGGATGCCTGCCAAATTTGCGGTGACCGTAAAAATATCATAGGCGTACATAACCATCGGATCTGTTATCTTCGTCCCAAGTTTGTGCGGTAATTTCGGAACTGTGGGCCCCACCAGAACATCCACATCACTTAGTACGTCGGATATCTCTTTTCTTATCAAGGATCTGGCCATCAATGCCTTTTTATAGTATTTCCCCGAGTATTCTTTCTGGCTTATGAAAGAGCCGAGCAGTATCCTTCTCAAAACCTCTTCGCCGCAGACGTCTTCTATTTTGTGACCATATCTTCTTCCATCATATTTTCTCGTGGCTGAAAAGAATTCTACATACATAGTCAGGTAATAAGTCGGCAAAGCGATCTCCAAATTTGGCAGGTTAACCTCCATAACCTCCGCACCCCGGGAATTTAACTCATCTAAGGCTTTATGAATCACTCGCTTAATCCCTTCATCGAGAATCAACCCATCAAATTCAAGGGCGTATCCAATTTTGATACCATTTAAATCGGGATTTAGATGTTCCGAGAATTTATAGAAGTCCCTGTTTAGATTCAGGGATGTTGCATCTCGCAGGTCATGGCCGGAGATAACCTCAAGCAATAAAGCGGCTGTTGGAACATCTCTTGCAAACGGACCTATCTGCTCCAGTGACATCGCCATATCTATCAATCCATACCTTGAAACGACACCGTAAGTTGGTTTGAATCCCACAACGCCACAATGAGAGGCGGGATTTCGGATTGAACCCCCGGTATCACTTCCAAGAGCCCCGTCAACAAAGTTTGCTGCGACAGCTGCGGCAGAACCCGACGATGACCCCCCCGGGATGTGGCCCATAGCTGCGGGATTGTGAACCTGTCCGGAATAAGAGGTCTCCCCGGATGAACCACACGCAAATTCATCCATGTTGGTCATTCCAACTATTAATCCGCCGTTCTCTTTTATTTTTTTAACCACGCCCGCATCATAGGGTGCGATATAGTTATCCAATGTTTGGGATGCACAAGTCGCCTTTAAGCCTTCCACGCAGATGTTTGATTTTACAGCAATTTTCAGGTCGCTTAATTTTCCCTTTTTTATCTCTTTTCTTGCTGTTCCTTCCTTATCTAGAACTATAAATGAGTTGATCTCTCTGTCTCTTCTTTCTATTTCCTCTATCTCTGCATTTATCCTGGTTTCTATTCTATTTTCCATTCTTTGATGATATTTAAAAAATTCTCAACGATCTTTTTACCATCCACGGTTAAAATTGACTCTGGATGGAACTGGACTCCATAGATTGGATATTTCCTGTGTTGTACTGCCATAATTTCGTTGTCATCCAGACTGCGAGCGGTTATCTCCAAACAATCGGGAAGATCC
>DAOVSA010000071.1 GCA_030633635.1 Candidatus Altarchaeota archaeon | reverse complement strand
TATTGGCTAATGACAAACACCACACAACTTGGGAGCTTGTCCCATAATTAGATATTTTGCGGAATTGGATGCTTATTTTTCGATATAAAGCCCTATTCGATCTTCTTTTTGTTGTGATTTTGAATTGTGAGACAGCCTCTTGGTATATCCGGTTCTCACCCCTATACTCATGCAATTTCCTAGCAAAAAACTTCAGATATACCAATCACGTTAACGAATGCTGAAACCCACATCGAAACAAATAAAGAGATAACCCATTACTAATCAGAGGTCAAAAACATAACAAGCTTCAACCAAAAAGAGTTCAATGAATTTATATCAACAGGACATAACACTTCATACTTTTTCTGTGTACTTTAATTTTGCACGCCCTTATTTATTTATATAAATTCTAAATGATAAATAATGACAGATTATTGATAAAGATGCGAGAAATACGATTTCATGGTAGGGGGGGGCAAGGTGCTGTGACTGCTGCCTCATTACTTGCGGTTGCTGGTTTTAAAGATGGGAAATTCACCCAGGCGTTCCCAACGTTCGGTGTTGAAAGACGAGGAGCTCCCGTACAGGCATTTGCCAGGATTGATGACAAATTTATCAGGAGAAGGAGTCAGATCTATAAGCCCGACATATTGGTTGTTTTAGACTCTACCTTACTTCGGGTTGTGGATATTACCGGCGGATTAAAAGAGGGAGGAATCATCGTTATCAATACTGAAAAAAGTACAAAAGAACTTGGTTTGGAGGGTCTTGATGTGAGATCGGTAGATGCTACAAGGGAGGCATTTGATGTTCTGAAAAGGGATATCGTTAATACTGCAATGCTTGGAGCATTCTCTGCATTCACCGGGGCTGTCAGTAAAGATTCTATCTGCGAGGCGATTAACGAACATTTTTCAGGAGATATCGCAGAAAAAAATATCATTTTGGTTGAAAGGATCTACAAAAAAGCAAAAGAACAATGATTGATTTTGAAAATGTTAAGTTGAAGATTGGTGATACAGAAATCACAATTGGTGCGGTATTGGAAAGCAATGGCTCTACTTCAAATTTGAAAACCGGGGCATGGCGTTCCATGAGGCCTGTTACAGATCTTGAGAAATGTATTTCATGTGGAATATGCTGGAGTCTCTGCCCGGAAGGATGCATAATAAAAAGAAAAGATGGGAAATTTGAGGCAGATCTGGATTACTGTAAGGGCTGCGGTATCTGCGCCAATGAATGTCCTGTCAAGGCTATAACTATGGTGATGGAGGAGAAATGAAGAGGGATAATAAACTAAAAGAGTACTTAGATCCAGAGGAAGAAATCAACAAAGTGATTAGTGCCCCAGATATAGGAATAATAGGGCATACAGGAATTGCAGCATATTATGTTATGAGGACTCCTCCAGGGGTGTCTGGTATTAAAAAACTAGATAACATAAATTTAACAAATAGGCGCATCATTGCTATTTTAAAGTCAGGTTTTTTGAGAGAAAGCTCAATTATTCAGGTTAGGTATGATGAAATAAAAAAAATAATATTTAAAAATACAGTATTCCCCTTGCTACTCGTTCCTTTGTTTTGGACAATAGTAGTTCTACTTCCATCATATATCATAGTTGATTCCATTATTTCCAATATTCCTATTACCCTAAATGGTTTCCATGTTAATTTTATTTTAGCTATACTTCTACTTTTTCTGCTTTTTTTATCTCTAAATTGGTTAAGGGATCGCCTTAAAATTAAGGGTGTGAAAATTGTATCCAAATATAGTAAAAATGGTAAAAGTAGAATGGAATTTGTAGGTAGTTCAGAGAAGATGAATACACTTTATGAGGGGATTAAAGAAAAAATAGAAAAATGACAAAAACAGTAATGGAGGCATCACATGCAATCTCAGAAGCTGTGAAGATGATTAAGCCAGATGTAGTTCCAGCATATCCCATAACACCTCAAACACATATAGTTGAGAGAATCTCAGATTTTGTGGCAGACGGTGATCTAAAGACAGAATATATGAGAGTCGAGTCAGAATTTGCAGCGATATCTGCATGCCTGGGGGCATCTGCTACTGGAGTCAGGGTGTATACTTCAACATCTGCCCAGGGGCTGGCATTAATGTTTGAGATTCTCTTCATTGTTTCGGGAATGAGGCTTCCTGTTGGCATGACAGTAGTTAATAGAGCCATGTCTGCCCCCATAAGTATATGGAATGATCACCAGGACAGCATCTCCTGCAGGGACACCGGATGGATTCAAATGTATGCTGAAACTGCACAGGAATGCTATGATCTTACCTTGATGCAGTACAAGATATCTGAAAATAAGAATGTTCTTTTGCCCTCCATGGTCTGCCTGGACGGATTTACCCTATCTCATGTTTATGAACCATTTGATGTCCCGTCTCAAGGACGGGTTGATGATTTTCTCCCAAGATACTCACCTTACCATGCTATTCTTGACCCGGAGCAGCCTCTGACCCTTGGAGCTATAGGATTTCCCTCACATTATATGGAGCTTAGATATTCTCAAATAGAAGCAATGGAGAATTCCATAGATATAATCGAGAAAACATTCAATGAATTCTCAGACAAATTTCCCGTCCAGGTTGAAAGATCCAGACCCGAAAGGTACTTCCATACTGAGGAATACCTAATGGACGATGCAGAAATTGTTCTTGTAGCAATGGGTTCTGTGTGCGGGACAATAAAATCGGCAGTGGACAAACTAAGGGAGAAAGGAGAGAGGGTTGGTTTGTTAAAGTTAATAACCTACAGGCCATTTCCAAGGGATGCAATAAAAAATGCACTGAAAGATGTAAAAAAAGTGGCAGTACTTGAGAAGGCAGTATCCCCGGGAGCCAATGGTCCGGTGTTTGATGAGATTTCATCCCTGCTTTATGAAGGAGACAAAAGACCGGAAATTAGAAGCTTTATAATTGGTTTGGGGGGAAGAGATGTTCGATTAGATCATATTGAGAGGATCTATGAGATGACCAAGGAGGGAAAGGGAAAGAAACAGGAGTGGATGTTCTAATAACCATATCATTTTAATAAAATCAAATAACAAAATAGGTAAAATAAAATCAAAATGGCAATCGCTGGTTTACCTGAGGAGGAATATCTTTCATGCGGGCACAGAGCATGTGCTGGATGCGGTGCAGCAACTGCAATCCGATTAATCACCAAGGCTGCCGGGAAAAACAGTATTCTGGTTGAATCCACCGGATGCATAGAGGTTATTAGTACGCCATATCCTGAAACCGCGTGGAAATTGCCATGGATCCATGGAGCATTTGAAAATCCTTCTTCCATTGCCTCCGGGATTTCAGCTGCATTAAAGGCAAAAGGTATTGAAGATGAGATTAATGTGGTGGCATTCGGTGGTGATGGTTCTACCTATGATATCGGATTGGGTCATATCTCCGGGGCGTTTGAGAGGGGGGACAATTTTACCTATATCTGTTATGATAACGAGGCATACATGAATACTGGCATACAGAGAAGTGGGGCAACCCCGTATGGTGCTTCTACTACCACATCACCGGCGGGAAGGGAAAGTATCGGAAAGGTGGAATGGAAAAAGGATATAATACATATCCTTGCAGCACACAAATCCCCCTATCTTGCATCCGCATCCATTGGTTACCCGACAGATGCTTTTAAGAAAATAAGAAAGGCAATTGAAACCAAAGGACCTACATTTGTGAATCTATTTGCCACCTGCCCAACTGGCTGGCGATCGGATCCGGCAAAGTCTATAGAGCTCGCAAAATTGGCAGTTGAGACCGGAGTGGTTCCGTTATACGAGATAATAAATGGAAAACATGTTGTTGGTATGCCAAGGGATATCTCAAAATTAAAACCGGTAGAGGAATATCTAAAGGTACAGGGGAGGTATAGACATCTTTTTAGACCGGAAAAGAAAGAAATGGAGATCAATTTTATACAGGAAAGGGTCAAGGAAAATCTTGCTCTATTACTTGAATATGCTGAAACGGGACATTAAAATCCCAAACCCGAAAAATTAATGGAAAATAAAGCTTGTGCGTAATTACAACAGAAGTTACTTTCAGATTACATCAAATGTGGTGGAATTTGAATATTTAGGTAAAAAAGGAGGTTCTCAAGGAATCAATGGTTGATTGATGGGAGCTGCTTTGATTAATTATCTATTTTTATTATTCTATTTTTTATATATATTTACTGATCATAATCATTAATAATTGATGAATTGGGTGAAAAAGGATGGAATCCATAATTCAAACCGCTGTTGAGGAAGGGACCGAATCAAAGAAAGGGGAGAAAGTATCTGATGTGAAAGAATATTCTGATGCTGATAATGAGTTACTAAAGATTGTTGAAGGGATAAGAACCTCAATTAAGGTTGTGGGTGCTGGAGGTGCTGGTGGGAATACCATCTCCCGGCTCGTGGATATGGGTATTGATAGTGGTGATGTCATCGCGGTTAATACTGATGCAATGGAT
>DAOVSA010000110.1 GCA_030633635.1 Candidatus Altarchaeota archaeon | reverse complement strand
TTTGAGAGAAACCTATAAATCTATGAAACCTATAAATCTATTATACTCTAAATTAAAATCTAATTAAAGTGAAAAAAAAGAAAATTCAGAAAAAGTTGACAAGAAAATGGAAATTATCTATAGCTCCTGCCCTAAGACTAATTATAGACGGGACTATGATTCTTGCTCTTACGACAACTTCATACATAAGCATATTCAATAAAGACATTTTCTTTATGATAATAACAGTATCTATAATTATCAGCTATATAATCTTTATACACAAAGGCTTCTACGGCATGAGAGTGGAAATAAGAAATAAGAATATTACCCTGGTTTCCTTTCCCTTTGCAAGAATACCCATACCATACAAAAAAATAAAATCCATGGAAATAGTAGATCGAAGATGGAGTGATTATCTTACAGGTTACGGGTGTAAACTAAAGGGCAAAGGCGATGATGTTGAACTATATTTTAGAAGCAGGATGAGTGGCAAGGTCGTCGTAATTCACACCAAGGGGTTCAAATTTAAGAGAATTGAATTAACCGTGGATTCTCCGGAGGATTTTATTGAAGAGGTTAAAAAGAAGATTTGAAGAATTTGAAGAAGAACCATTTTTAAATAATCAATCTTAAATAATCAATCATGATAAATAATTGATCATGATAAATGGAAAATTTCATTTTAAATTCGTGGAGGTAGAAAAATGGCAAAAAAAGAATTGGATGTTTTGTTGAAGGAAGAAAGGGTTTTTGAACCCCCCGAAGACCTGGTAGAAAGGAGTAATATTAAGCAATGGATGGATGAACAGGGTATAGCGGATTATGATGAGTTGCTTGAGAAAGCCGAGGATCGGGAATGGTACTGGGGCGAGGTGGCAAAAGAATTAGACTGGTTTAAACCATGGGATAAAGTACTGGATGACAGTGATGCACCTTTTTTTAAGTGGTTCGTCAACGGAAAGATCAATATAACCTATAATGCGGTTGACAGGCACATGAAAACATGGCATAAAAACAAAGTAGCTTATATCTGGGAAGGTGAACCCGGAGACATAAAGAAATTAACATACAGAGATCTCTATATCGAGGTAAATAAATTTGCCAACGCATTAAAAAGTTTGGGAATAAAGAAAGGGGATCGGGTTGGTATTTATTTACCAATGGTTCTGGAGTTACCAATAGCAATGTTGGCATGTGCAAAAATCGGGGCAATTCATTCAGTAGTCTTCTCTGGATTTTCTGCTAAATCTCTGAGGGATAGAATGAATGATTGTGAGGCAAAATTAGTTATTACCTGCGATGGTTTCTACAGGCGTGGAAAGATAGTCGCATCAAAGGAGAGTGCTGATGAGGCATTAAAGGATGCTCCCTCTGTCAAGAATGTTGTCGTTGTTAGACGCACCGGGGAAGATGTAGATATGCATAATGATAGAGATATCTACTGGGATGAACTCGTAGAGGGTGAATCAACACACGCTGATGCAGAGGAGATGGATTCCGAGGATATTCTATACATCTTGTATACCTCCGGGACAACAGGAAGACCAAAGGGAATTGTTCATGTCCAGGGAGGATATGCAGTGGGTATCTATAATACACTTAAGAACGTTTTCGATCTAAAAAAGGAAGATATATGGTGGTGTGCAGCAGATGTTGGCTGGGTTACCGGCCACAGTTACATAGTATATGCCCCATTAATCGCGGGGGTAACATCTTTCATGTATGAGGGGGCACCAGCGTATCCTCATGGAGATAGATGGTGGGAAATGGTAGAGAAACATGGTATAACTGTTCTGTATACTGCACCAACAGCTATTAGAGCCCATATGAGACTTGGTGATGAATGGCCAAAAAAACATAATCTAAGTTCTTTAAGGTTACTGGGGTCCGTAGGTGAACCAATAAATCCTGAGGCATGGATATGGTACCATAAATTAATTGGTAACGAGAAATGCCAGATAATGGACACGTGGTGGCAGACAGAAACCGGGAACTTTATGATATCTCCACTTCCAATTACGCCATTAAAGCCCGGTTCTGCTACCAGACCCCTGCCGGGAATTACAGCAGACATCTTCAATGAGGATGGCGAATCCCTGATAAATAAAGGTGGGCATCTTGTGATTACGGCACCATGGCCGGCAATGCTTAGAACACTTTACAAGGATGATGAGAGATACAAAGAGGTATACTGGAGCAGATTCCCGGGTGTTTATCTGGCAGGAGATGTGGCAAGAAAAGATTCTGAGGGGTATTTCTGGATTCAAGGAAGATCGGATGATGTGGTTAACATATCCGGGCATAGATTAGGTACAATGGAGGTGGAGTCAGCATTAGTCAGTCACCCAGCGGTTGCAGAGGCGGCAGCAGTAGGAATCCCACACGAAATAAAAGGTGAGGCGATAAAGGTCTATGTGGTTTTAAAGAAGGACCAAACACCCTCTGCAGAATTAAAGGATGAATTGAGAATCTGGGTAGGAAAAGAGATAGGACCTATAGCAAGACCAGATGAACTTGGCTTTGTTGAAGACCTGCCAAAGACAAGATCAGGGAAAATTATGCGAAGGGTCATAAAGGCAAAGGCAAAGGGCGAACCAGTAGGAGATGTCTCCACGCTCAGTAATCCGGAAGCTGTTGATGGACTGGATAATGCGGAATAATAATTCGCTTTATCTTTTTTCTTTCTTTTTCTTCTTTTATTCCAAATGATTTATAAGCAAAGTATTTAATAAATATTACAAAAATATTGTAATATGCTGGTTATCATCTAATTGAAAAATGGTAAAACTGAAACTTTTTGATGGTGGAGAAGCTCCTGAGGGGTTTGTAAAGGATTTTAAAACCTTTATGGAACTTTCTGAAGAGAAAAAATCACAGATTTTTTCATTCATCGAAAAGTTGGAATATCTTAACCAATACAAGCGTAAGACAAAAATAAAGGAGTTATCTGAAGTATTAGGGCTAGATGAAACAACGACTCTTATAGTGTTTGATGTGGCAATTTTCCTCCTATTACGGATTTTACGAGATAACACGAATGTAAAATATATCTTGGATGATATTCAAAAAATAGGATGTGATTATAACGAGACAAAGTTTAAACATATCATAAAACAAGTTCAACTTCCAGATTTTAAAGAAAAGTTCTTGAATAACATTTTAGCACAAGAGGTAGTTTCTGCAGGTATATCAACGCTTGATTCGATTACTCACACACTAAATCAACGAGCAGTCACTAAAAAAGATGGGGAAATATTAAGGCTAATTCCAATGGTAATATTACGGCTAAATACACAATATGAAGGTACGAGAAACAGCGTAGTAATGCAGATGACTATAGATGATTTGCAGTTTG
>DAOVSA010000010.1 GCA_030633635.1 Candidatus Altarchaeota archaeon | reverse complement strand
ATGGAATTATTAAGATGATTCCTGCCGTCTCAAAATTACCTATAATGACCGAAGATGCAATTATCGCACCGATACTTAAAGTCCCGATATCTCCCATAAAAATCTTTGACGGGTACCTGTTATAATATAAAAAGGCGATTAGGGCACCCATCATTGCTATTGCCAGTACCATTGAGTCCACACTATGCCTGTAGCCCACAATCGCAATGGTTCCACACATAATTGCCCCGAGACCTGCTTCCAGGCCGTTAAAACCTGCAAGCATATTGGTTACATTTGATGCCCCGGCAATACCGACCGGTATTAAAACCAGTGCATAGAAAATCCCAAAGTTAATTTCGCCCACGATTGGGAGGATCATGGTTGTAACACCTGCTTTCACTGCAACTAACGGTAATGCAGCAAATAACGGTAAAATTGCCTTGGTAAATTGCTTTAGCTCTAATAAATCGTCAATGATCCCGATTAATGACATTATCAGGATTGTGGATAATCCTGCAAAGATATATTCCAGTCGTATCTCTATCAACTCAAAGAATATGGAGAGCATAATTGCAGTCATAACCCCGGCAATAAACCCAACAGTGATACCTAACCCCCCCATTTCCGGTATCTCCTGATGATCTGGCTTATTCACATCCTTTCCTGTTAACCCCACCTCTCTTAATCTTGGTATGAGCCAATGAACCACCAGAAAGGTTGTAAAAAACGAAATCGAAAATATTAGCCCCATTGATATTAATCTGTGCATTTTAATCCTTTTATCCTACTGTTCTGCCCTCATTCTATTTTGCTACTGGGCAGAGTATTTAAATATATTGATAATAAATAAATATAGAAACGTGAGTGGAGTGAATAAAAAAATGTTTAAGGGAATTATCTCGGATACGAAGTCGTGGAAAAATTCGATTGACGCAATTGCTGTATTGATTGATGAAGGTACACTGCAAATAAATGAGGATGGTTTAAAATTACGGGCAATGGATCCATCACAGATAGCGATGATAGATTTTGAACTGCCTTCATCCGGGTTTGAGCAGTATGAGGTAGATAAACCCATTCAGATTGGAATAGATTTTTCCGAACTTAATAAAATCACCCGAAGGATTAAAGCTGAAGATAGAGTCGAATTATCCCTTGATACAGGATTAAATATGATTTTTAAGGGCAAAACCACCAGAAAATTTAATTTACCGATAATTGACTCCACAACTGCTCCTGCAAAAGAACCCAGTATAGCTTTCTGTGCAGAGGTTAAAATCAGTGCAGAGGTTATCAGGGAAGCATTAAAGGATGCAGAACTGGTCAGTAATCATGTGGCCATGTACATGAACGATGGATTTAGTATAAAGGCAGAGGGAGATACTGGAAGTGTGGATATAAATTTTTCAGAGGAGAATATCTTGAATATGGACGTGAGTAAGAAGGCTTATGCAGTTTTCTCTCTTGATTATCTAAATTACCTGTTAAAGGCAGCGAATTCATCCAGTATTATCGTGTTAAAAATGCTGAGCGATGCTCCTTTGAGACTTGAATATGTGATTGGTGATGGGAAGGTTGTTTATTACCTTGCCCCCAGGATAGAGAGCGTTTAGCTCTTTTGTATCCCCCAGTTCAGAAAAAATTTTGGTAATGTATGTTGGATACTATCTAGTCAAGTTTGGATACTATCTAGTCAAGTCCCAAACTCCTACTTACAATTGCTTTAACCTCTTTTGGATCGTACCCAAGTCTAATCAGTGTAGTATTTCCCCTAATACCCTTTCCCGATACAGTTAGAGTGATTAGCCCCAACATCTCCAATTCATTTAGATATTCCCTGAACCATCGAGTAGTCCGGGGATTGCGATTGAATTTCCTGCAGAAATGTTCATAACTCTCATAAACTTCTCCAGAGAACAAAATACCTGCGGGCATGTCAGAAAGTTTTTTGTATGAACTTCCCTTTGAGATTATATCTGCTATTGAATACAGGACAATCTGCTGATGCTCGGGCAGGATAGAGATTGCCTCAAAAACCCTGTCCACCTCTACTGCAAGCTTTGCTTTCTTTACATCCTCTATTTGTATCTTGCTTCTATTCACATTTTGTGCGAGTTCACCACTTTTTTGTAAAAGTCTTAATGTATATCTGGCATCACCATCCTGGGCAGCGAATGCAGCTATGAGTTCGATTGTAGAATCATCTATTACATCTGGCTGGAGCCCGATTTTTACCCTTTGCTTTAGTATTGTCGTTAACTGTTCCGCATTGTAGGGCTTAAATACGATTTCTTCCTCGTACAAAGAACTTTTACTTCTGGGGTCCAAGCGGTTCTTCACCTCTATTCTGTTGGATATTCCGAGGATGGTCACGTGACCGTCTTTGAGTTCATCATTGATCCGGGTCAATAAATACATGAGATCGTCCAGATCCTTGACCTTGTCTATTTCGTCCAGAATCATTATGAAATTAAGTTTATTGCCTTGAACAACCTTTTTTAATCTTTCGTATAGCTCTCCCGGTGTCAAACCCAATAAGCGATCGTTTTCTCTGTCTTTCAATGGCGTATCCACCAGGGATTCGTCATTTAGGCACGGATCTTCCAGCGACCTCATCAAAACCTGATACTTCTTGTTGTGTGCCCTGCAGTTTACATACACGATCCTGACCTTTACCTTATTTGGATTTTTGGTCGGATCATCAACCAGCTGCTCCAGTTTTGTGGTCACGTATTTACTGGTACAGGTCTTTCCGGTACCTGTCAGACCATAGATGAATATGTTACACGGTTTTTCATTTCGCAGGACCGGGGCAATGAATTTGGTTATGTGTCTCGCCTCTGCTTCCCTGTGGGGGAGTTCGTGGGGTACATAGTGCGGGGATAAAACCCACAGATTCCTGAATATCTTCCTATCCTCCAATTCCTTCTCGAATATGTCATCAATCATCGCTGTTAGAAATTTAAAAAATTGGTCTAATCAACTGATATGGTATTTTATTTATATCTCTTAAATTAAAATAATAACACAAATCTATGAAAAATAGCGAGGTCGATATGACATAAAATGGTTAAAAAAACACTGGAGAAGATGCTTGGGGGCTTAACTAAGGGAAAGGAAGAAGAAGAGATCGATGTTGAGGAATATCTAAATGAACTTGCTCTGCATGAAGGTGAAGTTGAAGACGAGTCAATGACCTATGTCAAACCAATGGACTTGGACGATAAAGCCATCTCCGCCGTGATAACAGAACTGAATAGGGGCAACATCATAATGTTGAATGTAAAACCATTGATGCACAACAAAGTGAAGTTAAAAGAGATAATAACGGAGTTAAGTGACACATGCAGGGACATAGACGGAGATTTAGGCAGGGTATCTGAAGAAAAGGTTTTGATAGTTCCCCCGGGCATGAGAATCGTCCATCGAGAAAGTTGAATCGGATAAAACTGATTGCCTTCGATCTGGATGGTGTTTTGGTGGACGGCAGGGGAAGTTGGAGAGAGGTACATCAGGGTCTGGATACTGAAGAGCAATCCAGGGTTCATGAAAGGGAATTCTATGACGAGAAGATAACATTCGATGAATGGGCCTTAAAAGATGCCAGGTTGTGGAATGGTGTTGAGATTCAGCGGATAATCGATATTTTGTATTCCGTCCCGTTAATGAATGGGATAAACCAGACTATTCCAAGATTAAAGGAGTGTTATAAACTGGCGATCATTAGTGGTGGTTTACAGATACTTGTCGATAGGGTTAAAAACAGGTACGGATTTGATTATGCGATTGGAAATGAATTATTGACCAATGACAGTAAGGTTTCCGGCATAAAACAGGTGATTTCTTTTGACGGAAAAGGCGAGGCTTTAAGGAAAATTGCAGTAAAAGAACACATATCTCCCGCGGAATGTGCTGTCATAGGCGATTACGCAAATGATATTCCCATGTTTAAGGTAGCTGGATTTTCTATAGCATTTAACCCAAAGGATAAAAACGTTGTAGAGTCTGCGGATCGGGCGATCTACAAGAAAGATCTGCGAGAGATATTACAATTTTTCTGAAATTTTTATAATTTTTATATATTCATACTCTCAGTCTAATTTTATAGATATATATCAAAATGGATTAAAATGGTTAGCGAAATAATCCTCTTGAAGGAAGTTCCAAAAAATCCAATAGTTATCGAGGGATTTCCAAGCAGTGGTTTGGTCGGAACGATTGCCGCAAGGCACATGGTAGAAGAACTGGATATGGATGTCATAGGTTATCTTGAGTCAGATAAAATCCCCAACGTTGCGATAATTCATGAATTTAAGCCAATACATCCCATACAAATCTATTCTAAAGGTAATCTGGTGTTAATGTCCTCTGAATTGATTATGCCATTCTTTTTCATAGCAAAGATCTCCAAATGTATAAGAAATTGGTTCGATGAGATATCGCCAAGTGAAATCATTTCTCTGGCAGGTATGAGCGGCATCGAAGAGGCAAAAAAAGAACACAGAATCTTTGGAATTGCAACCTCACCCAAATTCAAGAAGAAACTGGATGATTTAAACGTGAAGATGGTAAGAGAAGGCATATTAACAGGCATTTCAAGTGATTTATTGTTCTATTGTATCGAACATAACATTCCCGCCTTAAGTTTGATGGCTGAGACCCACAATATCCTGGATCACGTCGCGGCGGCGTCCCTGTTGAAGGTTTTAAATGGAATTTTAGATCTGAACATAGAGACCGATAACCTTATCAGAGATGGTGAAAAGGTCCAAGAGGAAATCAAAAAACTATCCAAGCAATTGAAGAAGGAAAGAGACAGATACAGAGAGATAGAAGAGTTTTCTCCGATGTATGCTTGATTATAACTTCAAATATCAAGACATAGAAAAATGAAAAGATCTAATCAATTTTTGTGTTTATGTATAATTTGGTCGGTCATTATTTCACTGTTTGCTACTCCTGCTATTGCGGACGAAAGAATTGATGTTGAGTTTGGTCTGGGTTCTCCATCTTATTACTCGCCGAATGATAGAGTAAGACTATCGGCGACTATGCATGATGTGAGCGAGTCTTTCAATGAGTTTCAGGAGGGTGAGATTACTAATATTGAAATAATATGGCATACTGAAGGTGACTCAACCCAGACTTTATATTCCGGGGAGGGAGAAGAACGATGGGAAGGTTGGCGGGGCCAAAGATTTGTTGAGTTCAATATCACTCCTGATGTTAATCTTGGTCAAGGCAATATTTCAGTTGTTGTAAAATATTACTATTATCACATACATTATGAATCTGGCGGGCCAAATATTCGTCTCAAGGTACATGACGGACCGTATCATGGGCAAGAGACATACAATTTTCCCTTTAACATAATTAGCGACGAGGAAAAAGTCAATAGAGATGCTGAGATAGAAGCCCAGAAGCCTACATGGATTGAACTCGTTTTGGGAGGTGTATCCCTTATACTTCATTTCGTTATTATCTTTTTAATTATCCGTTGGATCTATCGGAAGTTGAAATGAGATATTGTCACGAGCAATCTTCCATAACTCGGCATAGGTACTATATATTTTTTTAATTCAATCATAATCAATAAAATTCATAATCAATAAAATGACCTCTAATAGTTATGCCGATAGAATCGTGGAGATTCCACCCTACCTGTTCGCAGAAGTCGACAAGGAAATCGAAAGAAAGAAGGCCCAGGGTACAGATGTGATAAGTTTGGGCATAGGAGATCCGGACCTGCCGACGCCGGGAAATATTGTGGAAAAACTCTGCGAGGCAGCCAGAGATCCAATAAATCAGAAATATCCTTCCTATCGCGGCATGTTAGAGTTCAGAACTGCGGTTGCTCTTTGGTACAAACGTAGATTTAGCGTGTCTTTAAATCCGGAGGGTGAAGTCATTACCCTGATGGGATCAAAAGACGGCATTGTCCACCTGCCGTTGGCGTTTGTAAATCCCGGTGATCAGGTACTGGTCCCGGATCCGGCATACCCGGTATACAAGATCGGTACGATTCTGGCTGGCGGGAAACCGGCTATGATGCCGTTACTTGAGGAAAACGGATTTAAACCGGATCTGACGAAAATAGACAAGAAAACAGCGAAAAAAGCGAAATTAATGTTTTTAAATTATCCGAATAATCCAACCGCCGAGGTTGCAGGTAAAGAGTTCTTCAAAGAAGTGGTGGATTTTGCAGAGGAGAACCAAGTGATTGTATGTCATGATAATGCGTATTCAGAGGTAACCTTTGATGGTTATAATGCCCCAAGTTTTCTGGAGATAAAAAATGCAAAGGACATTGGAATAGAGTTTCATTCCCTGTCAAAGACCTATTCAATGACTGGTTGGCGTCTGGGTTGGGTCGTGGGAAATGAAGAGATTTTGAATGGGTTGGGCAAGGTCAAGGAGAATGTGGATTCGGGTGTATTTCAGGCAGTGCAGTGGGCAGGGATAGAAGCGTTTAAAACCCCCCAAGATATTGTGAAAAGGAACATGAAGACACTTGCAGAAAGAAGAGATTTAATGGCAGATTCTTTGAATGACCTTGGATGGGATGTAAAAAAGCCAATTGCAACCTTTTATCTCTGGTTTAAGATTCCTGAGCCATACAAATCCTCGATTGAATTTTCAAAGGAATTACTGGATAAAACGGGGGTTGTTTTAACACCCGGAATTGGATTTGGAACCTATGGAGAGGGATACGTACGTTGCTCACTAACCCAGCCGAAAGAAAGGTTAGAAGAAGCTGTCGAGAGAATTGAAAGGGCAATGATCTGATATTATGATCTGTATTTTTGAAATATTTTTTGAAATAAATATTTTTTGAAATATATTGAGTAGAATGTATTATGTAATAAAAACCAAATTAATAGATAATTCAGACCATATTAAGGGTGATTGGACCAAGATGGAGAAATGATCAAGATGGAGAGATTAACCTCATTTATTGCAATAATTCTAATTTTTACGGTTTTTTCGGCAACCATAAATGCGACAGCCCCCACCTCAAATTATTCTGCCACGGACTTAAATGTTTCAACCCCGGAAAATCTGGATAAAAATGATACTGTTACAGTTTATTTCTTCTATAGTTCATCCTGTCCGCATTGCAGGGAAGAAACGCCATTCTTGGAGGAATTGGAGAGGAGATATCCCAAGTTAGAGGTGAAATATCTGGAAGTGGGTAAAAACGTAGAGTTATTCGAGGAACTGTGTAAAGAGTATGATACAATAGCTGTTGGGGTACCGAGAACCTTCATTGGAAATAAAGTATTCATAGGTTTCACCAAGGGGGGAGGGGAACTAGTCTATCATCAGGGTTATAGGGCATACATCGGTTATAAAAATCAGATAGAGTTGGCGATATTAGAATGTTTGAACCTTACCTGTCCACTGAGGTATGAAAATGCCGTTAAGATATCTAAAAACGATTCTCTCGTCGAAGAATTGTTGAAAGAAAATCCGAATTCATTGGCCACCGTCAAATTAATGAATAATTCTTATCTGGTTGCCTGGTGGACTCCCCAGAGGCTTAAGTCCAATCTTCAATATCCAGATGTATTGGTCAGAATTGATCGCAAGACTGAAGAAATCTTAAGCAGTGAAATTCCCACAGGAAAGATAGAAGGAATAGAAAAACCGGTTCAAGAAGCCAGTAATATTCATATCTTCATTTTATCTGCTATCCTGATTTATCTGGTCGCATATAGTGTCCTTAAAGAAAGAATACCTCTGGGAAGATACTGGGCGGTTGGGTTCCTTACATTGTTAATAATCTCGGGTTTCATTTTTGCTTTAACAACACATGCCAAGTTCGTGGAAAATTTCGCTAAAAGATTTCCCTTTCCGGCCTTTGTTTTTGTAGTGGCATTGATAGATGGCTTTAACCCCTGCGCTTTTACGGTATTAATCGTCTTGCTTTCTTTGCTGACTTATACCAAGTCTAAAAGGCGGATGTGTTTGATAGGTACGACATTTATCTTTACCTCAGGTATCATGTACTTTATCTTCATCTCGCTCATCCTCCTGGCAGGATCTTTGATATTTGACACTTATGGCGGTATACTGATGAAATTAATCGGCATCGTGGTTATAATCGCGGGCATTATCAATGTCAAGGACTTCTTTTTCTTTAGAAAGGGAATTTCTCTTGGAATTTCCGAAAAGTACAGGGGTAAGATATCCAGAAAATCTGGAGAAATAGTTAGAAAGGTGAAGCGTGCGGAGACCAAAAAAGCACTGGCTCTGGCCATGGTGGGAGTTATTTTTCTGGCGATATTTGTCAATTTGGTGGAATTGGGATGCACGGCAATGCTTCCCATGATTTATCTTGCGGCACTATTTCAGAATTATGGCCAAGAGGTCGGTATTTACCACTATCTCTACACCGCATTTTATTCCTTGGTCTACATAATCCCTCTCTTTGCAATCCTGGGAAATTTCCTCTACTCTTTTAAGTCAGAGCGATTGACTAAAAGACAGGGAAGAATACTTAAATTAATCGGGGGCCTATTAATGCTCACTCTCGGCATACTCTTGCTCTTTAAACCGGAGTTACTGATGTTTGGTGATTAAATAGAATTAGATAAAATATTAATTAGATAAAATATTATCCGCCCAGCACATGACATATCAGGACTATCACCAGACCCAGTATGATCAACTTAATACCAGATATTATACGATTTGTTTTCAGGACACTTCCAAGATAAATCCCCAATAAAAACAGGATGGAGATACTTAATCCAATGGAGGCGAAAAACGCATGACTTGGAACGAATATAAAGGGTATTAATGGAGTCATAGCACCAATGAAAGCACTTGATCCATGCATTACGGTGCGGGCATAAACCTCCAACCGCTTCTTTTTGGCAATCTCTGTTCCGGTCAATGGATGGAGCATCTTTTCTTCTATCTCAGCAAGTTCCTTTCGGGTTTCGGCTCTTTCAGCCACCAGTGCACTGAATGCATTTGACATGCCAGAGGCAATCGCACCCCCCATACCAACCTTTACGATTATATCCACGGACATACCGGATGCATACGCTCCAATCACGATGCCAAGGATCACCAGGCATCCATCAATCATGCCCAGAATCAAATATTTGTGCTGCTTCAAAACCAAATCCAGAAGATAGGTCAAGTCATCATCCATTTGTTTTTTCCTCTATTCTTGTACCTTCACAGAAACAAAATTAACCCTCACTCTGCGATTGTCTCTCGTGTAGTGTTTCCTCTTCCTCAACGACCCTTCTACCTGCAACAACCTCATCGATGCTATGTATGGTTCCCCCAACCTCCGAAATAATTTGCTTAATTTCGTCTGTATCTGGAAACCTGCCCTCGATCGTCACTTTAACCGTCTCAACCTCCTTATCCATCTCGTATATACTGATATTAACCCCATCAACACCATTCAATTCCGCCAATCGCTTAGCCAGATCAGGAATCCCAGGTTCATGCGGTTTTAACACATCTAACACTAATTTTCGAAGTTCTATCATATTCTTTAAGTAAATATACTAGTATAAATAAAAATCAATTCTTCTTTCGTCTTCTCTCTCGTCTTCTCTCTTTAACCTCTCTAACATAAGGAAAAAACATAGTTTTTCCACAATTAAAACACCTTATCTCCACCCTATGTCGGCTCGAGTTCAACCTAACTCTTGAAGTGACCCCCGGAAGTAGATAATGGTAACAATACTTACAGAAACTTCTTTTATACACTTTTGGTATTCTGACGTTATATTTCATCCCTATCTTGCGTGCCAACTCTATATATCTATCCGCCCATTTTAGATTTCCCCCCAAGACTTCCTTTTCGGCCAAACTGAACAAAATCCCCATCCTCTGACTTGCAATTTCTTGTTGTTTCCGTTTTTCTTTTCTACGTACCATTTCTCCATAGATGATTAAAATTAAATAGATTTAAAATGACACGAATTAACATGTTATAAAGAGAAGAGAATATTGCTTTGTCGAATAAATCAAGAAAATTTTCCTTTGGAAAACAGGAAAAATTCCAATGAATTTTTCTGCCCAATTAGTGACGAAGTCACTAATTCGGGTTTTTACTGTTCTGTAATTGAAATTACAGAACATCAAGTGACAATGACTATTTGGGCTTTCAGCCTAAATAGAGTGCTTCTTACTAACTAGAGCAATCTGCTGACTTAAGTTCCGGTATAAACAATGAAAGTTTCCTTAGCACACCTTCCAACTGGCGAGATGTCGAATCTGAAGATTCGTCATCTCTAATGAATCTCATGGATTCACCAGATAAAACAGATAAAGAACCATAGAATAATTCTAAGAACTGAGCAAAGATCTCAGTGCACTGGTATGGACTTCCCTCTTGCCTTGATTCATCTTAGCAAGTTCCTTATCGCCAATATGGTTTTTCTCTTTCACCGTAAGATAAAGTATAACTTTACAATAAACCCGAATCAGCGACGAAGTCGCTGATTGGGCATAAAAATTCCTCATGGGAATTTTTCTTGTTCCTATGAGGAATTTCTGTAT
>DAOVSA010000126.1 GCA_030633635.1 Candidatus Altarchaeota archaeon | reverse complement strand
ATCTGGACGGATAGTGGGTTCTCCACCAATAAAAGTAACCTTCCAGGAATTATTGGCTATCGCCAGATCCAACTCATGTTTTACTTCATTCGTTGTCCTATCTGGTGTGGATCTTAGGTCTGCGACTGCGCAGAATAGACAATCGCTGTTACATGAATATCCCAATTTAAGACTCCATATCGGTTGGGTATTTGATCGGTTCATGGTTCATATTTTCTGTTGAATGTACTTTTATTCTGGAATCTCCAAGAGGTCTTCTCACCGAGATCTACGAGTATTTCTGTATTAAATAGATCCCCCACCCCTCCTATCATATCGATTATATCATCTAATTGTTTTTTTGTCCTGAAATTTAAACACAGCCGAGCAACTTCTTTTTTACCCAAAACAACCCCAATATAATCTAAAATATCCGCCATAGCATTATTAAACACACCCATAACATCCATAAGTGGAGGTATTGTTTCCAATAGAATATCTTTCACTTCATCATTTATTACCATAGATTGCCCATAGACTCTATCCATTTTAATTAATTATTGGCTTTAATTCATCAAATCCAAATATTTTTGCGTAGGATTGCGTCACTCCAGTACATTTATTATACATTATACATTCCCTACATAAATCTCCTTTCACGAGTTCTGGTTCTTTACACTCCAAATTAACGGACGCGTACTGTTCATCCACATCATCATACTGGTAGGGGTTATCCCATGCCTTGTAATACTTGAAATAATCGGGATCTTTGAGTATACAGGGGGGGATATCCATTACTTTCACCGTCTGACCATATTGTTTCCCGGCATCGATCGTTTTTCTGACATAAGGAGCTGCATCGGTTAATTTAATAGCGATCTCGTTTATATTTCTTTTAGCATTACTTACGATGGCTATACCGGTAATTTCAATGACATATGGTTTGGGAAATTCCCTTGATATTAACTCAATGATCTGTGGCATATGTCTTACTATCGGCTTGGTCACCAAGATCTTCAATTGGATATCAAAGTGATACCCATAGTCATCTCTCAGACATGACAAATTTTTAAATCCCGCAAACACTCTATCAAAACTACCTTTTGTCTGGGTGAGATAATCATGCAGCTTTGCGTTATGTCCACTGAGCGTTATTGAGAATATATCTACTCCTGCATCCGCTAATTCTAAAGCGAGATTGAAATCTGAAAGATTTGCACCATTTGTCGTTAAAATGATAGTTGCACCCTTATCCGAGGCGTATTGAATTATATAGGGTAAATTGCTATTTAATGTTGGTTCTCCACCACTAAAACCCACCATACTGTTTGAATCCACTGCATCATCTAACTTCTCAAGGATCTCACGAGTTGTCAAGTCCCTTACACCCGTCGAGCCTTTTTGTCCACCGCCTGCACAAAAAAGGCAATCTTGGTTACACTTATAACTTGGAAATATGTTTATGTTTCCCATTTTTCAGATTATTTATCTTCAGATTCAGACCACAAAACGTCAATTCGCAGAGGATTTAAATCATATACCACGCCGCACACCGCATTGCCCCCAAGTTCTAAGAATCTGGTTATCTTCACCAATTAGTTTCTGAAACAGGTATTTAAATGCTTCTTTCTTCCATTTACACTCGAAGTCTCTTGGTACCTTTGGATAAAGATCGTTGTGCATTCTATAGACAGATGAGAGACAGATACTACAGAATGCCATATACTCACAGGTACTACACACCGGTATGAGGTCAGATGAGAGGGCTGCCAAAGGCAGAATCTTTGACCTTATGGTCTTGTAATTATCTGACTTAACGTGTCCTATATCCAAGAAGTCATTATTTCGAGCATCATCACATCCACAGATGGTTCCATCACAGCTGTACGCCAGTGTTTCTATACCTGCACCACAGGGTCTTCTGTTGCACATACAGTGTCTGTCAGGATATAAAAAATGTTCTACGAATTCTGAAGCGTGTTTTTCACGTATTGGTGTCCCTTCCTTCCACAACTCGATGCAACGTTCAACACCCCCTCTCCAAAAATCGAAAAAATCTATCGGATCCATCGATAGATCTTCCATGTTGGCGAATCCTCTACCGCTGAGATGAAAAGGTTTGAAGAAAACTGTTTCAAGACCCAAGCCAGCGTATGTATCCACAATGTCCTTTGGATCATATTCCAACGAATATTTGGTCATCGTCGATAGGGAGGGCACCACGATATCGAAATCTTCTCTCAAAGTCTTGATCCAGTAAACAACATCTTCATAACTTCCCCTGCCACCAATGTAGGGCCTTTGTCGATCATTTAGTTCTTTCGGACCATCTAAGGATGTACATGGAGTGATACCCATCTTTTTGATTTCTCTAGCAATATCCTCATCCATGAGGGTTAGATTGGTTCCAAATGAAAAGCTCAACAGCGTTTTGTTATCTTCACTTCGTTTTTTCGATTCTTCATAGAGATATTGAATTAAATCGAATTTTAGAAGAGGTTCTCCACCTTCCAGAACTATCAATTGCCTCCCAGGGGTGTTGAATATGAAGTCTAAGATAGATTTCGCTGTATCCAGATCCAGATCCTCCCCTTTACCCCCAGAGTTTGAATAACAATAGATACAGTCCAAGTTACATCTATCAGTCAAAGAAATGACATTATATACCGGGTACAAGAACAGGGTACTATGTTGTCTGTATAAATCCCTAAGTATATTTTTCATGTTTCTTTCGGTCAGAATTATACCCGTCCTTTCCAGTTCCTTGAATAGGGTTTCATCTCCGCAGGGATTCTTCTTAAAAAGATCGTATTCTTCATTTGACAGTGTGATCCATCCGCCGTGTCTTGTGGTTATCAAAACGTGATCGTCATCTAACCGGGTTTCGAAGTGTTCATTCAATGAATAAACCTCTTCTTCAGTGATCATCAGTTTATTATAATGTGCTATCATGTTCTATTCTCTTCTATTTGTCTCTGTGCACGAGTAGGACTTAAGGCAGCTTGAATCATCGCATTTCTTACGTTCATGTATCTTCT
>DAOVSA010000108.1 GCA_030633635.1 Candidatus Altarchaeota archaeon | reverse complement strand
CGATACGGATACCAACGCCATAAAGATGAGGATAATGTCCGAGTGTACCGATGAGAGTAATACCAGTACTTGTGCTGACCTCAATAACGATGACGATACAAATGACATACTGATAAGGGTTAATTACTTGGATGGTGCCACTGATCCGATAGCATACATCGATTTGTACGACAGAAACCGCACAGATAACGATGACTCAGATTATGATACGAGTGTAAAACTTTTGAATGCATCAAATGATGTAATAGCAGGGATAGTGAGTGATGATGCCGACGAAGATACAATGTTGATCGCAGCTGGAGGAGGAGATATCTTTGAAGTAGATTATTCCTCGGACATGAGGATAAGCACCGTGACGATAAAGCATCCGATGGAAAAGGTATATCCATTATACTTCATAGGTACTAGTGAAGTAGAGATATCCATTGATATAGTTCTGAATTACAATGCAAACAGCGATTCATGGAATGTATACAATTCCACTGCTCCAGAGTTCTTGAACACCTTCACTCAGATGGAACCCGGAAAGGGATACTGGGTCTATTTACACAGTTCTCTCTCTGCCTAACTTCCTAACCAAACATAGGACCAGTTCGTTCCCGTTCATCTTTTATGAGTTCTTCCACGTATTCTATCACATCGAGCTCTTTGGTTTTTTGTTGAGTCGCTTTGGGCAACTCCTCCAGATCATCGACCTCAAATCCAAGGATATCTTCCATTGACTCTTCTTCCGTATAGACATAATTTTCACCACGTCTGATACTTATCTTCATCCTTTTGGCATTTGTATACAATTTCTTGAAGTGCCATAAGCTGAGCGTCTCCCTTTTTATCTCATCACCGATCTTATATGAAAATTCTACCGATATATCCTCGTGTTTGCCCACAGGCACTCCGGTTTCATCATCGTGCTCAATTACCTGCCGGGTCTCGGCACTCTCAGTGACTATCCCATATTCTCTATCGATTCTTTTTATTTCTTCTATATCTATCATGGTTATATATGGTGATTTATTTATATTTTATGAAATATCTCCCAATCTATCCTTTCGTAATGGAATAAAAATATATGAAACATATTAAATATTAAATCAAAAAATAAACGACCCTTGATCAAAAACCAGCCTTATCTCAGAATCACAGGCCCACAATAAAAATCTCCCGTCCGGAGAATCGCATGGAATTATATTGTATTTATCACTATATCGTCCACGTTATACTGCCGACTTGCCAGTTTTTTTGCTATTTTTATCCGCTTTCCGTCGTGGCCGATGACCTTTTTTCTATCCCTTTTGTTTACTTCAACAATCACAACCTTCTCCTTGTCAGTATCCCTAACCCGCACTTGTCTGATCTTAACCGGTTGAAATAAATTTTTGACGAATTCGGTCAGGTTACTTGAGAATTCCATAACCCAGATTCCTTTACCAATAATCTTTCGAACTTTTTCGATATTTATCCCCTTTTTTCCAATAGCCAAACCCATATCTCCATTATTCACCAAAAAACCCACTATACCATCTTCTTGAACACAATCCTTGATAGTCGCCCCGGTTATAGTCTCAAACAAGGTCATATACTTTATTTCCTCTGCCCCCAGTCGTATTCTTCTCAATGCTTTGTCACCTCGAGTATATTGGATTCTCCCTGGTCAATTATCGCAAGTGCGGATACTGGAAATGGTTTAGCACATGCCATGCCCAAATCCAGACTACCCCCTTTAGCGGGATAACAGGGAACTTCTGATAACTTTGAATAGTATAGAATTCTCTCTTTGACTTCTCCTGGACAATCTTCACTGATTATCACCAATTTGACATCGCCCTTTAATAATACCTTCATCACCAGTTTTGAACCCATGGTCACTTCACCAGTTTGTATTGCATTTCTTATTTTTTGCTTTAATCCTTTCACTTTTAATTTTTCCACCTATTAAAACACATCATTGAATTATCTGATTGGCATCCAGTGACTCATTAATTGGATTATTAATTGATAGGAGGGGATATATAAATGTGTTGATATTTTAATCCAAAAAAAGAAATGGAATCAAGAGACGAATATAAACTTAAGAAAATTATTAAAGAATTGAAAGGCAAGCATGGACGACATACAGAACTTATATCCGTATATGTCCCACAGAATTGTGATATAAACCAGATTCTAAGTCAATTGAGAGCAGAACAGGGAACAGCATCGAACATAAAATCAAAGACCACCAGAAAGAATGTTGTGGATGCCCTGGAACGAATCATACAAAACCTTCGTTTGTACAAAAAAACACCGGTTAATGGTTTAACATTATTCTGTGGCAATGTTTCAGAGCGCGAAGGTGTCCAGGATCTACAGTTATGGTCTATAGAGCCTCCGGATCCTATAAACATCAGGATTTACCGGTGTGACCAGGAATTCGTTACCGGGCCCTTGGAGGAGTTAATCGCTCACAAAGATATCTATGGCTTGATAACGATAGACAATAAAGATGCAACCATCGCAGTGTTAAAAGGAAACAACTATAACATACTTAAAAGACTTGCATCAGGTTATCATGGAAAACATAGAGCTGGTGGACAATCGCATAGAAGATTTGAGCGCGTAATTCAGGATCAATCCCGCCAATTTAAGGTCAGGGTTGCAAGTCACGCCGGGGAGATATTTCTACCAAGGATGGAAAATCTAAGAGGTATCATAGTCGGCGGACCTGTAGCAACAAAAGAGGAATTCCTGGAAGGAAATTTTCTACACCACGAATTGCGAAAAAAAGTCATTGCTGTTAAAGACATAACGTATACAGATGAATCCGGGATCCGTGAACTTATTAATACCTCACAAGATGTTTTAACTGATATTGAGATGGTCAGGCAAAAGACTCTTATGCAGGAGTTTATGAAAAGGCTGGTTAAGGACGGCAACATCGCATATGCAGATGATGTCGATAAAGCCTCAGATATGGGGGCAATAGAAACACTTCTTTTGTCAGAAAATCTGGACGAGGATACCCTCGATAATCTCTATGATAAAGCAAAACAATCAAATTCAAAAATTGAGATCGTTTCAACCAGTTTTGAGGAAGGATTTCAGCTATGGAACACGTTTGGTGGAAAAGCAGCTTTATTGAGGTTTAAGGTTTGATTTGTTGGACCAGTCAGATAATGAAGTTATGCCTTATCAATTCTTTTAAACACAGAGAATGGCAATTTGTCAAGTTGTTCTTTGACCCGCCGACTTGCAAGTTTAACCATGTACATCCACAGCATCCTTTCTCATGCGGGTTTTTCGATATTCTGAATAGTCAACCCCGCCCGTTTTAGTGATTTGTTAAGATTCACGATGGATTGATCTATATCCCCTT
>DAOVSA010000064.1 GCA_030633635.1 Candidatus Altarchaeota archaeon | reverse complement strand
TTTGATATCATCTACGTAACGAGAATCCAGAAGGAGCGTTTTCCTGATCCCCAGGAGTATGAGAGAGTGAAGGGGGTGTATAAAATTGATTCGAGTGTATTACACGAAAAGACATATGTAATGCATCCATTACCAAGGATAAACGAGATAAGCCGTGAATTAGATAAAACTCCGCACGCTTTGTACTTTAAACAGGCATATTATGGCATCCCGGTTAGAATGGCCATCCTGAACCTATTATTGAATAAGAATTAATAAGATAGTAGATAAGAATGAAGGTATCAAAAATAAGAAACGGCATAGTTATAGATCATATACTTGCAGGTAATGCTCTCACTGTTCTAAAGATCCTTGGAATTGACTCAAGCTATGAAAACACGGTTTCCACTATAATGAACTCCAAAAGCGAAAAGGTGGGGAAAAAGGACATCGTGAAGATAGAGAACAGGGAACTTGATAAGAAGGAATTGGATATGATCTCTTTGATATCCGATTCTGCAACTGTTAATATCATCAAAAATTATGAGGTTATAGAGAAGTATGATGTTGAAATTCCAGATGTTATAGAGAATGTCTTAATATGTACAAACCCGGGGTGTGTGTCAAATCATGAACTGGTTTCCACCCGGTTTTACCTGGAATCCAAAACACCAATCAAACTGAGATGCCATTACTGTGAAAGACTGATATCTGGCTTGAAGTTTAAATGATAGTTGATAGGATAAAATGAGATACGCAGACATTAAAAAGTCCTTTGATAGAGGACCAAGGGAATTTAAGACCCATGTGGTAGATAAAGAGGGAGATGTAATGGGTATTGTCGAAAAAAATGTACTAACAGCGACCCCAACCACCACCATCAAACGGACAGCGGAATTAATGAAAACCCATGATTTTCGAAGAATTCCGATAGTAAATGCAGGAACCAATCATCTGGAGGGTATGGCAGTTGCAATTGACATCCTGGATTTTCTTGGCGGCGGTGAGAAATACAATATCATTTTAGAGGATTATAACCACAATTTTCTCTCTGCGATAAATTGTCCTGTGAGAAAGATCATGCGAAGTCCGGCATTTCTGGATCGAAAAGCATCTATCAAGGATGTAGTAAAGATCGTCTTGGAGGAACACACATCCGCTATTCCGATATTAAATGACGATAAATTGATCATAGGAATTGTAACAGAAAGGGATCTTTTGCCAATATCGGATTCTTTTGGGATTGAAATTGGGGAAGTAATGCAGAAAAGAGTAATAACAGCCAGCAGAGGTATGATGATCTCCGATGTTTCCAAAATCATGGTAAGAAATGGATTTAGAAGACTTCCAGTGATTCAGGAAGACGAACTAATTGGTGTGGTGACAGTTTTCGATGTTTTGGGTTTTTTAAGCGATGGAGACTTCAAGGGAATTGATGTGGAGGATGTTTTAAGTGAAAGAGTTGAGAAGATAATGGAAAAAGAGATTATCACCACCACACCGGATCAGGATCTGGCTGAGATTTCCAAATTAGTGAACACCACAGGACTTGGTGGATTTCCGGTCGTTGAGAATAATAAACTAGTTGGAATTGTGACGATAAGTGAGGTTATTAGGGGAGTTTATTGTTGATTTTATCCAGATCAATATTTATGGATTTTTAAATTGAATCTTAACGAGATTAACTAGGAGTAAGAAAATGAAAATTTTATGTATTGCAGACATCCATGGAGATAGAAAATCCGTTCCAAAGGCAAGGGAATTTGCAAAAAGTAACGGAATTGAGCATATTATTATACTTGGCGATTTCACGAAATCTATCTGGGACACTAAAGAGAATCTCGCGGATGCCAGATACGTATTTGAAGAACTCAAGGATTTTAAAGTGATGGCGATACCCGGAAATTGCGATTCAAAAGAAATTTTGGGGATTTTTGATGAATTTGATGCCAATCTGCATGAAAGAATAAAAGAAGTCTCTGGGATAAAGTTTATTGGTTTGGGTGGCTCAAATCCAACACCCTTCAACACACCGTTCGAATTAACCGAAGACGAGATCTACGATAAACTGAAAGGGATGATCGATGAAACGATTGATGAAACTCCGTTCGTTATGATAACTCACTTCCCGCCAAAAGACACAAACTGCGATAAGATTGGTGATATGCACGTCGGAAGCGAATCCCTGAGGAGGATAATTGAGGAATATGAGCTCAAATTGGTGGTATGTTCACACATCCATGAGGCGGGAGGTAGTAGTGATAGGATTAATAATACAAAAATAGCAAACATAGGAACACTTTCTGAGATGAGAGTCGGAATAATCGATCAAATGGAGATAGAACTTTTACGTATGGGCTGAGATATTTATGTATGGGCTGAGATATTTATATTTGTATAACTTCTTATATTAACAATAAAGATTATTTTTAAACTGAATCATTAAATATATGGGGTAATCTAAATAGGAAATAAAATGAAATTTGGTAGAATATGCTCTTGTCTGATCATAATTACTCTATTGGCATCTTTAATGATATCAACTGTTGCAATAAAGCAAAAAGTACTTTTCTATGAAACTCAGGCTGGGGGATATAGCATTGATTCCGGGTATTCCTACTTTGCAAACGAACTGAAAGATGGAAGATATGAAGTAAGATCCACTAAGGAAGAAATAACCCAGGATTTACTGAAAGATTATGACGTTCTGGTTATGCAGAATCTGGGGGGGAAGTTATCGGACGATGAGATAGCAACCGTTATGTATTGGTTTGTTGGAGAACAAGGCAAGGGTTTATTCATAAGCGGAGGTGAGCCTGCAGGTGTCAATCCACTCTCCCTAATCGCTGGTATACAAATGGATTCCGGAACATTGGTGGATGAAACACAACTCGTACCGGGGGCTAATAACAACCAATATTTTACCATTCATGAGTTCTATACACAGATAATGGCGAGGACTACCATATCTAGTGTATATAAACTTGGATTTTATGGCGGGCACGGACTTCAAGTATTTGGCGATAATTCGGTTGTGATCGCAGGAGGGGATGATGATACCTATTACCTGGGTAAGATCGTTACCATAGGGAGCAGACCTTCAGTTGCAGCAGCGGCAGTTATTGGTAATGGGCCGGTTTTTGTAACCTCTGACGTTGATATACTCGCCAATAGTTACGTAAATGGAGATGCCTATGGTAATAAATATGATAATATGAGATTCGGGGAGAATATAATTGATTGGCTCAGTACAGGGGTGTCTCCAATTGAGAAGGATAATGTTACCCTAACGATTATGCTGGCTAAACAGGAGGCTCTTAGCCTAGAAATAGAAAATGAAAAACTTGAGGATGATATCAAAGACAAAACAGATCAGATTGATGCTTTAATCGGAGAGAATTCCAGATTAAGTGAGGAATTGGAGGGATGTGAAACCAGTGGGGGGATATTTGGGTTTAGTTATTCGCAGATTGCCGTAGGTCTCTTGGCCATTCTCATTATATTGATGGTATTGTCCCACATAGGGCAAAAAAAAGAAATGCATAAACCAGAGGATGAGTTGAAACCAGAAGAATCGTCAGTGGATGATGAATTTGCCGAGATATTGGGAACAAATAAACCGATAGACTTGTAATAACCAGATTTAAGAGACCTTATTCTACTAAACTGAAAAGAAAATGATCTGGATCTAGTGTTATTTTCGAATTATCTTGGTTTCTCTCTTTTTCTTGTGCAGTTTACCCAGGATTTCTTTTAGTTGTTCATCCGTAACTTGGGAGGGCAATCTACCGCCCTGAGCTAGCTGGATTAAAAAGACTTCAATTTGTCTGGCAAACTCGGGTCTTGCAATTCTTATATTCCCCAGTCGTTCTCTCGCTTGAGGGGTTAGAATCTGGCTTATGATTATTTTAATCTGCTCATCTATCTGCTCCTCCTGAATTTGTTGCTGAATCTGTTGCTGACTCTGTTGTTGCATCAATTCTTGCATTCGCTGACGCCTTAATCTTTCCAGTTCATCCATTATCGACCCCCTTATTCTTCACGATCATTGCCATTTTATCCAGATATGACTGACCTTTTGGAGTGATTTTCCTGCCTTTATCGACTTTTTCCGTAAAACCATGATTATCAAGATCTTGTAAGATGGTTCGAAGTATCTTTCCACCAGCTTTCACAAACTTGTCTGGTTTATGGCCACGATTCTTTTTACCACCATAAAAGGTCCTCAACCTGGAAACCCCAACCGGCCCATCAATATAGACTCTTCTAAGAATTGATGCCGCCCGAATCCACCACCAATCTGCATCTGTTGGGGATTTTTCTTTATGCGCACCAGTTTTGGCCCATAATGCCCATTCTGGTTGTTTTAACTTTAGTTTCTCCTTTAAATCCTTTGAAGTTACTTCAATCAAGTCGGATGCCGGAATATCATATACTACTGTCATTTAAATCTCCTGATCATTAATTTTATTTATTATATTGGATCTATTTATAATAACTTCGTATATTCTCTTTTTTTACCGTAAGATAAAGTATAACTTTACAAGAAACCCGAATCAGCGACGAAGTCGCTGATTGGGCATAAAAATTCCTCATGGGAATTTTTCTTGTTCCTATGAGGAATTTCTGTAT
>DAOVSA010000113.1 GCA_030633635.1 Candidatus Altarchaeota archaeon | reverse complement strand
CTTATCGGGTGTTCGACTCGCTCAACGGATGAAGTCTTTCTCCATTCCTTTTTCCTTGCAAGAACTAACTCTCTAAGATCTTTATACTCTGGATCCTTAATTTTACTTTTTATTCCTTCATGTACCTGATTTACATATTTATAATATCCCATCTGAATCACTTACGTAAATATCAAATTTAATTTAGTTGATTTAAATTATAACTATTTGATCAATATAAATTATGGTGATCTAATGCCATTCAAAAAACTTGTAGGTTGGTTCAAAAATATATTTGGGGGACGGAAGATAATCCGTTTAGGTCTATATGGGCCTCCAAATGCCGGTAAAACCACTCTGGCCAATACGATATCGATGGACTGGACCGGAGAGCCAGTTGGAAAGGTTTCTGAAATTCCACACGAGACCAGGGAGGTTCAAAAGAAAGAAAAAATCATTGTACGGACAAAAAACAAGGTAATTGAGATGAATCTGCTTGATATGCCCGGAATAGCAACCAAGGTGGATTATCAGGAGTTTGTGGATCATGGCATGTCCATCGAGGATGCACAGCAAAGGGCAAAAGAAGCAACAAAAGGAGTCATTGAAGCAATAAAATGGCTGGAACATGTTGATACAGCATTAATTGTGATGGATTCTACCAGGGATCCTTACACACAGGTTAATATAACAATAATCGGAAATCTCGAAGCGAGAAACATCCCCATAATAATCGTCTCAAATAAGATAGATCTGGAAGATGCAACGCCTGGGCGCATTAAAGATGCATTTCCCCAGCATCACGTCATTGAGATCTCTGCTTTGAAAGGTAAACACATGGGTGAACTTTACGAAGCGATAGCGGAACATTCGAGATAGAATCAATTGAAATCAACCAAAATCATAGATCATCATATAAAATGACCGAAAAACATAAAACAAAATCTAAATCCGGGATAGAACTTGAATTCATATCTTCGGATATACTGGTGTCAAAAAACGAGGATGAGCGGATTGAATACATACTGGATCGGGTAAAAAAGAATAAAATTTTGATTATGGAGGGAAGTCTTTCCCCTATGGAAGAAAGCAGATTGATAGAGATTGATATGACTCAGATAAGTGATGAGTTCCCGGGAATAGAGTTTGCAACACTTGGGGAAAAAGAAAAAGGTTTCAGGGAAAAAATAATTCATTTACTCGGTGGGAAAACTGGTGGATTAACAGTTGTAGGTCCATCCCGGTTGGTCAAGCGGATCAAGAAAGATCCAAAACGGATTTTTTTACTGGCCAGCAAGAAATAAGTGAGTTTGAATGCGGGGGAAGCACCAGCAAATAATTTCAAAAAAAAATCGATTAGAATCCGGTAATATGTGAGGTGTCCACAAATGACAAAAGTACTGTTCATCTATCCATCAATGGCTTGGGAAAGTAAGGAAATATTTTCTGCATTTGCACCTCCAATGGGTGCTCTTTATCTCGCGAGTGTACTAGAGCACAGTAAGTTGGATGTGGATGTCAGTGTCTGGGATCTTGCTTCAGAACCAGTGGGAAGGAAAGAGTTCATCAAAAAGATCTTGGATCTAAACCCGGAGGTTGTTTGTATTACCTGTCTCACGTTCAATTTTGATATGGTAAAAGAAGTTTGTGAGATAATCAAAAGAGAATTGCCGGAGTGTTATATCGGTGTTGGCGGAGCACACGTCTCTATTTTGCCAAAGGAGAGTATAAATGCACTAAAATGTGATTCTATTGCTGTTGGTGAAGGTGAAAGCAGGATAGTTGAGGTAGTTAGGGATAGACCAAAAGGAATAATATACTGTGAGGATTCCGATTTCAATAGCCTGCCTTTTCCGGACAGGAAACATATCCGGTCGATAAAATATGGTAAGATGTTTGATATGAATTTTGGTGTTGATTGCACGACAATCTTTTTTAGCAGGGGATGCCCCTTCAATTGCGCCTTTTGTGCTCGTCCAAAGAAACAAATGTTTAGGATGAGGAAGGTAAGTGATATCATCGCCGAACTAAAAGAAATCGCCAACATGGGCTATGATTCCGTGGCTGTAGGGGATGATAATTTCACAACATCCACCGGATATACAACCAAGATTGCAAAAGCAGTACACAAAAACAAATTGCACAAAGATTTCTTCTTCTTTGGGCAGGGAAGGGTGGATAGGGATAGTGCTGACATGTATTACTGGCTAAGAAGAATGAATGTCGTTGGAATGAGTTATGGTATAGAAAGTGTTGCTCCAAAAACACTTGAGTTCTATAACAAGACACATGAGCCCACCCGGTGGAAAGAAAAGATCAAGAACACATATAAACTGGCGGTTGACGCCGGGATAATAATCAATTCCAGTTTGATAGCAGGGGCTCCCATGGACACAAAAGAAACAATCGAGGAGTCCATTGCATTTGTTGACAAGCAAGAGACTGAGGGTATAACCCTCAACTTGCTAAGTTACATGGTTGGGACTAAATTGTGGGATGATGCCGTTAACAATGGAAAGATCGCCAAAGACGATTATTGGACCGATGCAATCCAAACAGGATTAACTGATTTAACCCCTGAGGATCTCCGTGATTATCAAAAAATGATTTATGCCGGACTCGGTTGGAGAGTACTCGGAAGAGTGCCATTGAAGTGGATAAAGGCTAAAAGAGGCAGATTTTTGCTTACTATGTCCTGGAAGGCTAAGCAGTTTTTAAACAGAAGCACGTTTGAGGCATTGAAGGATAGGAGTAGACTGTACGACGGATTTAACAGGGATTTTAGTGAGATGAAAAGATCATAAGATGCGTATGTTAGCCCCAATTCTTGGAAATATCAGGATGGAAAAGATATCCTCTAAGATAGAGGGGGAAGAAATCAGTTTGCTGGATATCGGATGTGGTAATGGGGAATTTTTGATCTCAATTAAAGACAGGTTGTCGGATGGTACAGGTATAGACAAGAAAGTAACAGCCAAGAGATATGATAACCTTACATTCCACTCCTTAGAAGTAGAGAGAAAATTGGATTTTCCAGATAACACATTCGACTATGTGACTTTACTTGCGGTGTTAGAGCATCTGACATTCCCGATAGATATTTTAAGTGAATCCTATAGGGTTTTAAAACCAAATGGGAGGGTAGTGATAACTACTCCTGATAAAAAAATAGACAGAGTAGGAAGGTTTGCGGCAAGGATTAAACTAACAGATGATGAGATCTTTGAGCATAGACAGTATTTTAATGAAGAATCACTAAAAAAAATATT
>DAOVSA010000137.1 GCA_030633635.1 Candidatus Altarchaeota archaeon | reverse complement strand
AGTTACAATCGCGGGTCAAAGTCTCACATTATATATGGGTGAAGCTTTTCCAAGGATCCGAAACAGATGTATTCATGTGCATGGGGGACTTTTAGCATTTCTAAATATCCTATATGGACTCAGTATGGATGAAGTCCCGTTATCTGATAAAACAAAAAAGTTAGTATGCATCCTTGCAGTTATAGGTGCCATATTCGTAACATTAAGTTTCTTTGTGCTTATGATAACATCTCTTAGCAGCATTTCACTTCCTTTAAGGGTTCTGGGAAGTCTGGGACTTGTAGTATCAATTCTTATCCTTGTTGTTGGAGAGTTGAAGAAATGAATGAATTATCCCAAAAATTCCAGCAACGGTCAGAAGTATATTTTATCTATATAGCACCAACGCCAGTCCTCACCTTTCTCAAATGACTCCATGATCGGATGGTGTGTCTCATGAAAGTGTTTTGTTGCATGTTTATTCTTCGATGAATCGCAACATCCCACGTGACCACAGATAAGGCACATCCTCAGGTGCACCCAGGAATCACCGCTTTTCAGGCATTCTTCGCACCCCTGAGCACTGGGTTCAACTTCTCGTATCTGGTCTGTATGTGTACATTTCATTTACTAACCTCCAAAAAATTCCCTTGTATAATCTAGCATTCTTTGGGGTATATATTTTGCCCTGATTGAGATGCGGGAATTGTATGTCATTGGATTTTGGGTGGAGTTGCCAATGGAGTTTTGAAATTTTGATCCTATCCAATTATTTCTTTCGTAGCCCCATCCTCGCCACGCTCGGAATAAATTCCGAGGCATCAGTTTGTATATTTCCCCTAAGGTATCCCTTTATTAGTTCTTATTCGCAGAGTCCAAGAATTGCATTTCTCGGACCAATTTTACGCTGACTTGATACGTCTTCACCAAAGGTTGCGGCTATTAATCGAATCAAAAAAAGAAAAAGGAAAAGAGATCATTGCCTCTTTATCCTGCTCATTGTAACTACCAAAAGCAAGCCTATCAGTGCCATCAGTCCAATTGTTGTCAGTGTTGGAACCTCGAATCCTGCATCGTTTACATCCATATCGTCAAGTGCATCGATGCCCTCATCATAGTTTCCATTTCCATCTACATCTACAATGATGTCGTATTTCCCTTGAACACCCGAAGGCCAGATCAGTGTTGGGTCCGGGGATATGTCCCCATTGGCATCTGCGGAAACAGTCGTTTTTACTATATAAGGCGGAATAGGCATGCTGTCAGTCCATATTCTATCCTTGACTATAAAGAGGTCATATGTTTCTTCTGGGACATACCCACTGCCGTACGCATGTACCTCGTGGCATTCTTTGAATTTGTCTTTCTTATTACCAGAAGAATCTGAAGATTCAATCATGGGCAGTATTTCAAGTTCCAATTCATCATAATGTGCCACGATGATTTCATCAGGATCAGTGGACACTGTGTACTCTATCCAATACTTTTCCGCGCGAGGAGGATTATCTACAAAGACATCAAATTTAATCGGAAGTGGACCCATAATTCCACCCGGTTGATTATCAAGCTTAACTATCAGCTTATTGGGAATTCCCATATTGTTCAAGACGATTGGTCCTATTATTCCTGGAGCTTGTACACTCAGATCCCCGAACGGCTCATTTCCATGGTCTCCTCTTAGTTTAATCTTTATCCAATTTTGCACCCAGGGGGGCTCTGGTGGTAGTGGTAGTGGCGCTATAACTAGTCGTGGAACTGTATCAATTTCAAACTTACCCTCCCATCTATTTTTTGCCCTATTGAACTTCATTATTTGCCATTGAGGTTTGGCAGTTGCATTATATGGGGGAATATGCTTCATAAAACGCCAGTTAGGGGTGGCATTAATATCCTCGGTTTCACCATAGCTAAATCCATCTGATGGTGCACTACCATCCCATCCCCCCACTCCTGAGAAAACAGATTCATCAATTCTCGTTCTTGTGAATGTAACCCTCATCCACATATTTTGAGTAACTTCAGTTGGATATAAAATAAAAGGTTTCGAAATTATAAATTCAGTTTCATCTGGTTCTGTACCCACGATTTGGTTGGTCACCACCCACTCTTTCCCAGAAGATGTGTTCTTCCATTCACCATCTCGGTTCCGGTCGATCAACACATTAAGATGCCGTCGGACATCAGAGGCATCGGCTGATACGCCTACTGGAACTAAAATATAGGCAATATAATATGGCGGAAAAGGGTCAGTCTCCTTGACAATATACAGTATGGCTGACATGTTCTCATCAAAATCTAAGTCAGTAATAAGCGCATCTGTCTCTTTCGTTGTCGTCGAACTTGTGTTGCTTAAGTTTAACCATTCTTCACTGGTAATCAAATGGTGTACACCTGTTCTGCCAGGTATTCTAGTATTCGCGGTGGCATAAAGAGAAGGGAACTGCCCTTCCACACCCAGGTATGCGAATACCTGACCAGTAGTATTATCAGGAGCATCACCATAATCGGCTAAAGGTCCGGCACTTGCCATTGGGATTGCACAACCAATCACTGCCATACATACTAATGCAATAGTTAATTTCTTCATATTTGTCTCCTTTTATTTCGGGCACTTGTATAGTGCCCCCCGTCGCTCTTCTTATGTGCTTGCCACAGCACCATTTTTAACGGGCAAATCCCCGTGCATCTCGGATCTATTTGACCGTGGTTTTTCCATCTTTTACGTACACCTCTATCAAGCCACTATACCCCAGACTTAACAGGCTGTCCGATAATTACTGCATTATGGGGGGACTGTGGGAAAAGTGGCAAAATTGAAACATTTCAATAAATCCAAATAAGTAAAACGCTATGCTACGCT
>DAOVSA010000004.1 GCA_030633635.1 Candidatus Altarchaeota archaeon | reverse complement strand
ATTGCTAAAGCGTATGCAAGAGAGTGTACGGTTCTTCCATACTTCAAATCACCGATCAAGGCGATATCCTGCCCCTTTATCATCCCCTTTGTCTTTTTTATTGTATACAGATCCAACAAAGTTTGAGTTGGATGCTGGTTAGAGCCATCGCCAGCGTTTATAACCGGACACTCTGCAAGCTCTGCGGCAAGTCTTGCAGATCCCTCATACGGGTGCCTGACTACCATCACATCACAATAGGAATCCATGGTCATTATGGTGTCTGAGAAACTCTCGCCTTTTAACATCGATGATGTGCTTTCGGAGAATTCTATATGGGTGCCACCCAATCGCTTTATCGCAGACTCAAAGCTTAACTTGGTTCTTGTGCTTGGCTCAAAAAATAAATTTGCGAGGATTTTATCCTTTAGTTCGTCAGACTTGCCTTTTTTTTGGATCATATCATCCATAAGTTCTGCAGACTCTAGAATCCCAGTGATACCCCTTTTATCCAGATCACGAATTGAGATTATGTCTTTGAGTTCCATGTTTTTATCACAGATTAATCTATTTCAATCTTCTATTTAGAAATTAGAACACATTTTTATATACCCATCTTTAAGTTCAGAAAGCTGGGAAATAGAAAATGAAATTTGCACACGTTGCAAATAACCCTTTTATCCACACCATCTCTAAGGAACATCTAGAGTAATTATCAAAAAAAGATGAAAACCATCGCATAGAGATTAGACGTTGGATAATAGACACCAAACTATAGATAATAGACACTAAAATGCTATCCGAGCTCTATGAGGCAACCCTCAGGAATAAAGAACAGATCATCCAGGGCATAGAGGAAGTAAAGACAGATGCAAAGGAGGTTCATAACTATTGGAACAATGATTCCATTGATGAAGACCCCCATGCTATAATCGGCGCAGAAGACGGAAGCATGAACAAAAAAGAATTCAAGGGATCCGTTCTCTACGCTGTAGATGCCGAGGCATTAACCTTTGATGGCAAAACACTAAATTCCACCTCGGCAGGTGATGTTGGCATATTTCCAAGGCAATCATTCATCGAAAACAGATTAAGGCTCTATATGTCACTGTACGAATTCAAGGTATCCCTAAAATCTATAGAAAAATTCAATCCAGATATTTTCCTGATGGATGGTTCATTGATAAGCGAATTAGTCAGATCCCTAATCCCTGCAAGTTACATACCACCCACGCATCGAATAAAAATTGAGGAGGAATATCTGCCAAAAATTAAATCAATATATTCAACCGGGGAAATCTCCGTAAAGCGGTTCAAAGATGAGGTCAAAGTTAACACAGAGTCGGGCGATATAAAAATAGACCCAAACATCTATCTGGAGTACCTGGAATACCTCCTGTCGATTAAGCAACTTTTAATACATCACCCTGTGGGAATATCCAAGACCTCGACCGGGGCAGAGTATTTTGAATCCGATCTCCCTGACATCATCATATTCGAGAAACTAACGAGATCAGAGGGATATTCCAAGCCAAAATTGGTTTCAATCGATAGGGCACTTCGGAGACTGCCGATATCCCATAAATTCTTTGACGGTTTGGAGTTCACAATCTTTTATGCACGATTGGAGGATAATGCAACCGTTCTTAAGTTTGAGATCCCGGGAAAGATTGAAGAAAAAGAAATAAAGCAGATTCTATCGAAACTCAAGGCAATTTCTACCGGGGGCTACCCATATCTACTAAAAAAGGCGCACAATGACGTTGTAATTAAAAATAAAGATATAAATAAAATATCAAGAATGTTAGGTATAATCGAAAAAACAGGGAGAGAAATACTATGAGTAGTGATGTAATAGGAAGTAGTGATGTAATAGGGAGATGTTTAGGTGAGGCAACACCAACATCTGTTGGGTTTATCTCAAAAAAGATGCCAAGTGTTGGTGAATTTGTCATTCTGGAATATGAAGGACAAAAGGTTTTAGGTATGATCGAAAACCTGATGAGGGGAAGCACGTCAATTGGGGAGGATATATATGATCCGACCATTATAGATCGGATAAAACAAATCGAGGGCGATGACTACTACATTACAGGCAACATAAAGATACTGGGTGACATCAGAGATATCAACAATCTTAAGATTCCAAGAGTGCCGGCACTACCCGGAACCACAGTTAAAAAGGCGGGTTCAGACATACTAAGAGCGGTTTTCGGTGAAAACAGCGAAAGCAAACAGGAAAATAAAGACGATATGACCGATAGCTGTATACGGGTAGGGCATCTTATAACACAACCGGACGTCCCCGTATTTGCCAACGTCTGTAAAATGGTGACCAAACACCTTGCAATCCTATCTATCACCGGGGGAGGAAAATCAAACACGGTTGCTGTTATAATTGATGGTCTCCTGAAATACAAGAGCGCTATAGTCTTATTTGATATACATTCCGAGTATTCGGAGGCAGGATTTGGAGAGGGAAGAATAAACAGAATACCTGCAAAAATTAATCCGATATATCTCAGATTCTCTGAATTATCAAATCTCGCAAATATCGGCAGTAAAGGTGCCTATGTGCAAGAGGAATACCTTAAAAAGGCATGGGATAAGGTTGATAGAACCCAGACAAATTATCTGGAGGAACTGGGAGATAAGATGGAAGCCCATCTGGAGGACTCCACGGTAAAGGACCGGGAATCCATACTCCGGGCGGTTAACAAGATCAGACACATGGGGAGAAGATACGGCTCAGTACTTGACATGAACGCCCCTGATATCATAAGCACTATAAAAGTGGGTTCTGTGAACATAATAGATCTTGGTGCGCTGGATGAACAGGCAATAGATGTAATAGTCAGCCATACCTTGCAGAAAATATTGGCTGGGCGAAAAAGACATATCAAGTCAACGAGAAAAGGAGATATAACGGAAGGATTACAATTCCCTGTTTTCACAATCCTGGAAGAAGCACACCTTCTGGCACCAAAAGACAGGGATACTGACTCGAAATACCAGATCACAAGAATCGCAAAAGAAGGAAGAAAATTCGGTGTCGGGCTCTGCCTGGTAAGCCAGAGACCAAAATCCCTGGATCCAAACAGCCTGTCGCAAACAAACAACAAGATAATCCTGAGACTGGTTGAGCCATCTGACATAAATTATGTGCAGGAAGCAAGCGAACAACTAAGCGGGGATCTGAAATCACAGCTACCCTCCCTGGGCGTAGGCGAAGCCATAATACTTGGATTGATGACAAAAATCCCTGTGCTGGTTAAAATCGATGAATTCAAAGGCAAAATCTCCGGAAGCGATCCGGATGTTGTTAAAGAATGGAATGAAGCCTATGAAACACAACAAGAAAATCTACATGAGGAAAAAGAAAATCTGAAAAGTAGTCAGGGGGGTTGGTAGACCAGAGTGTATAGAACAGTAAAAGAGTGTATAGAGAAGTAAAACATAGTACAGAAAACATAGTACAATAATACAGAACATAGTACAGAAAAGAAAATGAAATTTGCGCACCTTGCAGATAACCACCTGGGATACATGCAATACAACCTTTCGGACCGGGAAACGGACTTTTATGATAATTTCAGTGAAGTCATAGATAAGATCATCGAGGAGAGGGTTGATTTTGTCGTACACTCGGGGGATATATTCGAGTTTCCAAAACCGCCGATAAGAGCACTACTCACTGTTTTAGATGGACTGAGGAGACTGAAGGAAAAGGGAATTCTGGTTTATGCAATCCCTGGGAACCACGATATATCTATGAGAAAAGATGCCCTGCCGCCACAATTACTCTTCAGGGGTCTGATCAAGGTTATTGGAAGGAATAAAAATCCATTCTACGTTCATAAGGAAATATTTATCGGCGGCGTGCCCTACTGCTCAAGATTCTATACCAACATCCTCAAGGAAAGTTTAGAGCAATTAAGCAAAAAGGCCGAAAACCACAGAAAGAAAATTTTGCTCCTACACCAGGGAATAGACAAATACCTATCATTCAACGGATCCTACGAGTTGAAAATCGGCGAACTACCTACAAATTTCGATTACTATGCCCTTGGACATATCCACAGGCGCATAATTCAAAATTATGGTCAGGGTAAATTGGTTTACCCGGGGTCTACAGAGATCTGGAGGATAGATGAATATGAAGATTACAAAAATAAGGGTAAAGGATTCTATGTCGTGGATATGGGTGGGGACGAGCTGGACATACAACCAATAAACCTGGAAACGATAAGACCCTTTATAAAAGAATCTTTCAACGTTTCGGAATTAGATGACCGCATACAGGCAATCAAAAACAGGATACAAGAACTCAACAGGAAACCCATCCTCTGCCTGAACATCTCCGGGAAATCATATGACCGGCCGACCATCCATAACAAAATAAATTCTGCATTCAGGGATATGATCCTCTACCTGAAACCAGACTACACCACAGAGGTTGAATCAATTGATGTCTCAGTATCCGGGGAATTTGATATCTCAGACCTCATCAAGGAATCCTTGAATACAAGCAAAGAAAGCCAAGAGAGAGTGGATTTTGCCGTTGAATTATTTCACAAGCTTTCATCAGATAAAGTGGATGAAGCAAAGCAGATGGCAGATCATGAATTTTACAGGAGAAAATGATTATAAAATATATTAAACTTAAAAACTTCAGGTCCCACAAAAATACTGAATTGAATTTTGATACAGGGATCTCCGTACTGGTCGGTGAAAATGGGGCCGGTAAAACAAGCATTTTAGAAGCAATATCCTTTGCACTCTTCAAACAGCATGTGGCAAGAATAGACGACTTGATCAAGAGAGAAACTCATGAACTGGAAGTAGAGCTGATCTTTGAGCATAATGGGGTAGAATACAAGGTTATTCGTAAAAAAAGAGAGAATTTTGCCCCGGAATCGAGATTATTCAAAAAGAATAACGGCACATTCCTTGGAAACATGATTCAGGAAGGCGATAGAGCAGTTACAGAAGAAATAAAAAAGATCCTACAGACAGATGACAAACTATTTCTTCATGCGATGTATATCCGGCAGGGCGAAATCGCAAGGCTGCTGGACGCTACCGCATCTGAACGGAAAAACATTGTCGGAAGATTACTTGGTATTGATGCATTGCAAAAGGCATGGGCTAAGATGCCAGAGGTCATTAAGGATTTTGAATCGAGAAGAGATGTAATCGAAGGGGAACTTGCAGGAAGAGGGGAGTTAGAAACAGACCTACAGAATAATAACAAAGATCTGGAGGCAAAAGAGAAAGATAAAATCAAAAAACAGGAGGAGATCTCTCTACAGGAAGAGGCGGTAGAAGAACTTAAGAAAAGGAAAAAGGAGTATGATGAGAAAAGGGAGAAGTTTCTAAAGATATCCAGTGATGTGGACAACCAAGAGAAAGGTTTGAAAGAGAAAAATAGTAGGGAATCAACTCTTTCATCCAACTTAAAGGACATAGCTAGAGCAGAAGAGGAAATAAAAGACTTAAAACCAAAGATTGAACGAATACCACTTCTGGAAAAACTTCAACAACTAAAAACTAAAAATGAATTTTTGGTCCAACGATTAGATGGTGTGCGAAAGGATTTAAAACAAATAACAGAATCTGAAAAAACACTCAGAGAAACACAAGCAAATTATAATAAATATTGCCAGATAAAGGTCGAGATAGAGGAAATCACAAGGAGGAGGGATAAATATGCAGGTTCTGACAGGGAATTGAAGCAGGTAGAGAGCAATATCCATAGATTTCAAGAAAACATAAAGAAACTTACTGATGAAATATCTCAAGCATTACAAAACGCATCCTCCATACTTGGTTGCAGGATAGATTCTATAGAAAAGTTAAGGGAGATTCTTACTTGGAAGAATGTAAATTTAGAGGAGACTTCTGATCGTAGAGAAAAAGAAATAAGAGAACTAAGGGATAAAATCTCGGGTTTGAATGTACGTAATTGGGAGTTGAAAAAAGCAATAACTGGATTAGATCAAGCCCGAGGAAAATGCCCGATATGTGGTGCATCACTTACAGAGGGGCATAGAACAAGACTTCTGGATGAATATAATACCCAAAAAACATCAAATGATCAAAAAATACAACAACTTGGATTAGCGGCAGAAGATATTGAACTAAAGAGAAAGGGACTTTCCGATATGGAAAAATCGATAAACACAATCCCTATCGATCTACTTGAATCTAACTCAAGAACAATTCAGGAGAGAAGAACGGAAATCAAGGAACAAACAATTGAAAAAGAGCAATTTCAGGGGGAGATCAAAAAGTTAAACGAAATCAATTCCATTCTGTCTGAAAAAGAGAAATTAATGAAAGAATTGGAAGCAGATTATGAAAAATACAGGTCAGCACAGGACTTCTTAGGGAAATACGGGAAAAACAAACCCGGACTGGAGACATCTCTTAGATCAGAAACAGAGAAGCTAATCAAGAACAGAGGAGAGTATCAAGGTTATGCAAGTAAACTGGAAACCATACCAGAAGACATCGGAAAGGAGTTAGATATATTGAGAAGATGCAAGACTAGATATGACGAACTATCGGGCGTTATCGCGGGAAAAGAATCTCTAAAGAGTGAGTTAGACGAGGCAAGGGCAAGGATATCGGAACACCAGGAGAAAATAAGGAGATTATCCCGGGAGATCGATGTATTGCAATACAATAAAGAAGAACACGAAACAATAAAGAAATCACGGGAAATAGATCAGGAAAAACTACACGATCTAAAAAACATGAAAGGAAAACTTGAGGTGGAGATAGAGGGAACTATAGGCGATATCAGGAAATTAAAGCAGAACTTAGAGAAATTAACGCTCAAGGAAAAGGAATTAAAGAAACTGGAAAACTTTATCTCCTTCTTATCCCAGCTACGGGAATTATTCGATAAAGATAATCTGCAGAAAAAATTGAGAATCCGGGCAAGACCTGCCATTGAGCGGTTCACCAGGGAGATATTCAGCGGTTTTGACATGGGCTATTCCAACATCACCATTGATGATGATTACAACATCATGATGTACGGCATGGATGGTTCAAAATCAATTGATATGATCTCTGGTGGGGAAAAAATAGCAGTCGCGCTGGCATTAAGGCTGGGAATAGCAAGGGTTTTGTCCAGAGGGAAAAGTGAGTTAATGATATTAGATGAACCAACGATTCATCTGGATTCCTACAGGCGGCAGGAACTGGTACAGATATTCAGAAAACTCACCATGTTGCCCCAGGTGATCCTGGTTACTCACGATCAGGAGCTTGAGGGTGCGGCAGATCAATTATTCAAGATCGAACGAAAAGACGGGAGTTCGATATGTGTGGTTGCATGACCTTTATTTCATTCCTATCACAACCCCATCACAATTCCAGAGGGAGTTACTATAAATGGCATCCAATCAGTTCGCATCCTTGTTCCTACAACCCGCATAACGTTCTGATCATTCTTGATATCAAATTCTACGATAGTATTGACTAGATGTTGTAGTGTTGCTTCCACTTGAGGATCATGCATTCCCTTCTCCAATGTTATCATCATAACGACACCAGAACGACTTATCTTCCCCAGTAAGACCTGTAAAAATCTAAATATTGTATCTGGATTATTATAGAGTAGTAAAGAGGATACTGAATGTATTACATTCCGTACAGGGTTATCCAACTTGGATAATTCAGCATTAGCCATATAAATCTCTGTACAGATTTTACTCAATGCCATGGGTCCCTCAACCCTAATAAATATCTCATCACTCGGTTTTTCATCGCCTATGTGCCGGGAGTATGAATCTATGAATTTTATACTCTTTTTTGATTTATATTCATCTAGAGAATATCCCATCCCATTCATCTCGGAGATTATGTCCTCGGCAGATTTATCGATCGTTATGAAAACACCACTTTCTTGTTTTTTTAAGCCATTGCAAAAGAATTGTTCCACGAATATATCCTTTGCAGACATTGGAGGTCCCCATACTAATATAGTAGATGGAGCATCGAAACCTCCGTGCAATTCTGAATCCAATTTGGATATCCCACTAACTGCTTTTTGAGACATTTTTAAGTACTTAAGACGCTTATTATCTTATTCGCAGCTTTTTGCATCTCTACAAGGGCCAGCCCCAGAGTCGCATCGGGAGATGTCATTACCACCAATAGGGCTAAAGGACCCGCACCAGTTGCAATTAACTTTGTTTGCTCTGATTCTGCGATAACTCTCCCCGTTTCTCCCTTAGCAAGTTCTGAAACTGCCGTTTCAGCTGCCCCGAGCATGGTGGCAGACATCGCAGCAAAAACCTCGGGGTCAACGTTGCCAGATAAATTGGATGCCATCACCAAACCGTCTCTACTGACGACAGAGCCCCCTTCTATACCCCCCACATTATTCAATTTACTCAAAATTTCCTCTAATTCTTCCTTTTTTGTCGCCATTTTACATATTATTTCAACCAAATTAAATTAATTGCTCAAATAATGCATCTAATGCCTTAAAAACATCCTTCTTTTGGGTTGCCACAACCGGAATTATTTTTACTTCATCAGGGAGTTTCATTTTATCTCTGATCTGTGCTGGATTCAATGCGTCCGGTAAATCCTGTTTATTTGCTACCACAACATAGGGTAACCCCTTTGCCTTTGTCATGGATATTATATCCTTGGCCCTCGTAAAGGTCTCCGGCTGGGTACTATCTATAATCAATAAAACACCCAAAGCCTCCCCACTCAACAGTTTTATTATCGGATCGAACCGCTCCTGCCCGGGTGTGCCGAATAACTCTGCCATAAATCCATTATAACAGGTTTTACCGTGATCCAAAGCAATTGTAGTCCCCAGTCTATCCACACTAATAGATTTCGTGGATAATGCCTCAACAAGAGAAGATTTTCCAGCATTATGTGGTCCTGTAACCAGTATCTTTGGCATATACACATGGACCCCTCCCATCGCAACCTTGAATGGTATTCTTTTATTGACAGGTTTTGCCCAGTTCGCTCTCGATAATTCGAAGTATTGACTGAAAATGACTCTTTCTTCCATCGTCTTTAGGTTTATCACGGCGTCGAAGATATTTTCAATTGTTTTGATATCGCCATAAGGCCACCTAGTGAACAAATATACCGAGGTGATATCTCTTTTCTTACACAGAAGGACCCATTTAATTAATTTTTCTTGTATTTCTTTAGGATTCCCATGAACATCAATCAAAGTACTCAATGAATCGAATATAAACACCTGATTTTTTATTTTTGAGAATAGCTCCATTAACATAGAATCAAGATCTTCAAGATTGGATGGGTCACTGATCATATATTTTTCCTCACCTTGTATGCCCATGAATCCAGAATAAGAATCTATGAACGATAATTTTTTTTCAAGGCTCTCGATATCCCACCCAAGATCTTTCATGCTTCGTTTCACATCGCTTGGTTTTTTATTATTGACCAGATATGTACACTTATCGCCGACATTCAGCCTTGTATAAAGCAAATGCTCGACAAGGGGTTCTCCCTGGACTCCAGGAATACAACTAAATAATATTGATGCCCCTTTCTCTATTCCCCCTCCCATGAGTTCGTCCAGTTTTGGTATTCCAGTGGGTAACAGCATCTTAGAATATTTATATGCTATATTATTTATAATCTATTTATATGAATATGACTGAATATAATCTATTTATATGAATATGACTGAATAATACTTGATGAATAATAATATAAATAATTCGTAGAGATCTGGTATGAGATAAAAATGGAAAACTTCATATGGGGACTTATGAATATGGGCGTCCTTCTGGTGTGCCTGTACATAATAGGAGATATAATAAAGACATTTACAGACAAGAAGATGGCAAAGGCGATTAGTGCAATTCTCTACCTTAATTCAGACAAATTTGTGAGGGCATGGAAGATAATGTTTATTGGTATAATGCTATGGGCGATCAGGGAGACCTTAATCGTTATAGCAGTAGATGAATCTATGATGCTGGAGATATCCGGGATTGTGGGCGTACTCGCTTCCATAACTATATCATATGGTTTATACTCAATGATTCATCCGTTCAAAAAGATTAAAAAAGGAGCAGTAACGAAGTAGTTGATGGGATCATTCCAACTTTTTCAACTCCTCGACCAATCTGGGCAAAAACATTCCTGGATCAGAGACTATACCCAAAGCCTGACTTGTTCCCCTGTCCTGCAATCTTGTGACAACATAGGGATTTATATCTATGCTAACTGTCTTAACCCATGAGGGTAATAAATTCCCGGTTGCAATCGAGTGGAGCATAGAAGCTGTCATTATCACCATATCCGCATCTTGGATGTACTTTCTCATTTCGTCCTGAGCCTCCATGACATCGGTTATTACCTCCGGCAGCGGCCCATCGTCCCTTATAGAACCTGCAAGCACATAGGGAACCTCACATTTCACACACTCATACATTATTCCCTCTTTTATTATGCCCCTCTTAACGGCATCTTTTATACTTCCAACCTTCCAGATCTCATTTATTGCTACTAAATGACTTTTATATCCTCTCTCAAGCACCAACCCTGTGTGCTCATCCATTCCAAGAGAAGTTCCAAACAATTGTTTTTCTATATCCATAACTGCCAGTGCGTTTCCACCGAACAGTACCTGTACATACCCCATTCTAACAAGTTCCGCCAGAGATTTATCTGCACCAGTATGGACTATCGCCGGACCTGCGACAACTATGATCTTCCCATTATTCTCCCTGATTTGATTCATTTCTTTCGCCAGATCTACGATATAGGAGTTGATCGGTTTTTCTGGTGAAACATCGCTTTGCATGAATCCAAAAATATCCATTGGTTTTCTGGATCTTTCAGGTGGTTCAACTCTAACTCCAGAATGGCCAACAACAACCCTATCGCCCTTTTTTACCAGTCCCTGCCTTTTGCATATGGCTCTTTCATCCTCGATAACTATGGTACAATCCATCTCAATGTCTTTAGCCCTCATCCATCTGTCCTTTATTCTAACATAGGTCGGGTGATGTGTGGTCGAATAAAATTTATCAGGTAGGATCTTATCCCTTGGTGCGACTTCTGTTTCGACATTTTTCACCGGAAGAACAGCCCCAAGCATTTGTAATTCATCGAGGAGTTTATCCAGGTGTTCATGGTCTTTGCCCCGGATTACCATCCTCGCCGTGCTTATATCTGTTTTTTTCTTTCCAACATCCAGTGACAGGATCTCAAAATCACCCTCCATATCCATTATTGCATCCAAGACTCTTGGAAGGATAATAGAGTCTATAATATGTCCCTTTAATTCAATTTCCTCTGAAACGGTCATTTTGCATTCTGCATTTTCCATGCTTTTGATGAATAATTTTAATTAATAACTATAGAACCATGCATAAATACCTTAAATTGCTTTTAAATAATCTGGGTAATATATTTTTATGTTGGCAATAATCTTCTATAGATGAGCGAAAAATTATTTGGTTAGAAAAAAGAGGTGATAGAATATGACAAGAATATGTTCTAAATGTGGCGAAGAAAGGGATGAAGCTGGGGGAAAGGAATGTGAAGATGGGCACTGGATATGCGCATCATGTCTTGGTGGTAGACTCCTTTCATGGAGACGTAAAACATGTCCAATATGTGGGTGGCCCTTACACTAGGAGTTTTCCAGTAGATGCCCCATTATACATCACAAGACAAGCGATGCCCCATTATACATTATAAGACAAGCTTGGAAGAAGATGCAAAGTTTTTGTATGTTTTACTTGTAAGTATACTTTAGAAGAATTCTAACCATATTCCCGCGAAAAACTTGGAAAGAAATAGTGTTCCAGTGGCAAGCATGAATACTCATCTGTATTTTTACCTGTTCCGAAAATTATCTATCGAAAGTGAAATTATTTTGGGAAATTACAAAGATTAAATAGATTAATATCTAAAATAGTATAAAAGTATGTGGATCAAGATGACATCCGATGCAAAATTACCATTCTTTGAGGAAGAAACGAGAATAAAACTAAAAAAGTTCAAAAAGAAGTCGTTATCAACCGAACCATTGACTGGCGTGAGAGATATCCCACCAGAGCAGGTGGCAAAGATTAAACACGTGGAAGGAGAGGTCAGGACAGTTTTTGAGGCCTATGGATATGCTGAGGTGATAACACCCGTTATAGAGCGATATAGGATGTATTCGGAGAGAAGTGGGGACAGCATACGGCAGCAGATATATCTATTTGAGGACAAGGGTGGAAGAACTATCTGTTTACGGCCGGAATTTACCGCATCAATCGCAAGAGCCTACTGCAATAAATGGAGCATGCTTCCCAAACCAATGAGATTATATTATATTGGCCAGGCATTTAGGTATGAGAGGCCACAGGAAGGAAGGTATAGGGAGTTTTGGCACGCCGGAATCGAACTTATCGATTGTAAAAATCCTGTATCGGATGCTGAAATAATCTCAATAGCACTTGACTGTGTAAAAAAACTCAAACTAAAGAATTTTAAGGTCTTTATAGGTCATCTAGGTTTTTTGCATGAGATCTTTGAGAACGAAAAAACCGAGTCTTTTGTCAGAGAACGCATCATAAATCTATTGGATGAAATAAAGGAACGAAAAATCGAGAAAATAAGCGAGGAACTGGGATATGCCGGGGTGAAAATCGAAGATGTAAAAAATATCCTGGATGTCATTGAAAAACTGCTTAATATTAATGGAAAGCCAAATGCCAAAACCATTGGGAAAATTGAAAAAATTCTGGTAAAGGAGAACTTATCCACCCGATTACTCCGGGATCTAAAAAATACCCTCAGTTATCTCGGGAACTTCCAGGATTTGGACGATATCGACATTGTTATAGACCTTGGAAGAACTAGGGGTCTCGCATATTACACCGGGATTGTATTTGAGAT
>DAOVSA010000117.1 GCA_030633635.1 Candidatus Altarchaeota archaeon | reverse complement strand
GCAGAAAAATTTATCTTCTTTTTTTCTATGGCAACGTTATCCATATCAACATCTAGTTTTCCAGTTTCCTTGGGTTTCTTAGTGTCAGATTTACTATTGTCATCCTCTTTAATTTTTATAGGATTTTTTCTAATATCTTCCATTAATTCGTCAGGTGTTTCAGCATAAGAAGACACTATCTTTGCAACATCATTAAAAACCCTAATATCGTTTTTATGCATCCACTCAAGTATCTCCACTCTTCTTGAAATTTCTCCAGTCATCTCTTCTTTACTCATGCCTAATTGAGTTCTCAAACGTTCCATCACATAGCTTTTGCCAGAGTAGATAAATTCATCTTCCACAGGATCCCAATGGAACACCTCATTTGTCAGAATTTCATCTGTAAGCGAATCTATATCTATGATCTCTACAATCTGTTTACATCTTCTAACATTTTTATCCCCATGTCTGGCATTTGTCTGTATAAGAACTATGTCTAGTGACTGAAGCATAGCACGTGGTATCTCAATTGGTTTGCCCTCCAACCGATGTATAAGAGATTTGACAGAATCAGCATGGACTGTGGAATACGTCGTATGTCCTGTGGCCATGGCTTGAAACAGAACATATGCCTCCCTGCCACGAATTTCTCCAACCAAAATATATTCAGGTCTCTGTCTTAAGGCTGCTTTCATTAGATCGAATAGGTCAATTTCACCAATTAATCTGTCTCTAATTCTCTCACCAAATCCCACACGGGCAACGCCTGGAATCCAATTTTTATGTGGAAGATTAATCTCTCTTGTCTCCTCGATAGAAACAATCTTTGATTCACGAGGGATAAATAATGCAAGCGCATTTAAAACAGAAGTTTTACCTGATGCTGTACCACCAGCCATAAGCGCATTAATTCCATGTTCCACAGCCATCCACATATAGGCAACTAATTCTGGAGACATGCTATTATATTCAATCAAATCTGTTGGAGTAATTGAATCTGAACGAAATTTTCTTATTGTGAATGTAGAGCCTTTAGTAGTAACTTCAGCACTTAGGGTCATCTGAATCCTTGACCCATCAGGCATTGTAGCATCTAGCATGGGATTTGATTTAGAGATATGTTTTCCGCATTTTTGGGAAAGCTTAACAACAAAAGCAGAAAGTTCATTTTCGTCTTCAAATTTTATATTACTTTGTAATGAGTCGTATTCCCTGTGATATAAAAATATTGGTACATCGGAACCATCACATGAAATATCCTCAATATTTGGGTCCCTCATCAACAGATCTATTCTTCCATATCCAATAAATTTCCTCTTGGTATAATACAGGATTTTCTCATTTAGATCCTCACCAATATCTATCGCATAATCTTTTATTATTTTATTTATATTTTCAGCCAAAAAATCTTCTACAATATCAGATTCGACCTGATCCAGACGTACATCCAGTGTTCTAATTAACGTTTCTTGTATGAAGTCGAGCATCTTTGTCTCGTCTTCTTTCATGACAGGCTCTTCAACCCAGTAGTATTTGTCAAGAGAATCAGCATCCTTTAATATTTTGACATACGCATATGGTTCATTTAAAGGATAGGAGTCAAGTTCCTTCAAACCTGTTTTTTCCAATGGTGTCTCTTTTTCTGTAAGTGTAACTAAATCTTCCCCATTGCAATTAGGACACTTTATCTTAATTTTTTGACCCGGCTCCTCGCCATCAACGGCAATTTCTGAATTGCACAATGAGCACATAGCAATCCTCTTAACCATACTTAGCTATCTTCCTTTACTTTTTTCATAATTTCCAATGGATTCTCAATATAATTTGCAGTCATAGCCGCTACTTCCTTAAATTCCGTAATATTTTTCTTTCTCATCCATTCCAACAACGCAGCCCTTTGTTTGAGTTCATTTGTTATCTCTTCACGACTTAGATTTTTCTCTATTCTAATACGTTCCAGAATGTAGCTTTTACCTGAATAATGAAATGTATCTTCAATCGGATCCCAACGGAACACCTCATTTGTCAGAATCTCTTTTGTCGCAGGATCGATATCAATGATTTCTATGATCTGCTTGCATCTTCTTGCCCTTTTATCTTTAACACGTGAAATGGTCTGTATACAAACAATATCTAGGGCCTGTAACATGATACGTGGTATCTCAATTGGTTTGCCTTCCAACCGATGTACAAGAGATTTAGCAGAATCAGCATGGACTGTGGAATACGTCGTATGTCCTGTAGCCATGGCTTGAAACAGAACATATGCCTCTCTGCCACGAATTTCTCCAACCAAAATATATTCCGGTCTCTGTCTTAAGGCTGCTTTCATGAGTTCATACATATCTATTTCGCCGACTATTTTATCGCCTACAACCTCGCCAAATCCCACACGGGCAACACCTGGAATCCAATTACCATGTGGAAGATTAATCTCTCTTGTCTCCTCAATAGAAACTATCTTTGATTCGGGGGAGATAAATAACGCAAGAGCATTTAGAGTGGATGTTTTACCTGAGGCTGTACCACCAGCTATAAGCGCATTAATCCCATTCTCGACGACCATCCATAGAAACGCCACTATCTCAGAAGACATGGTATTAAATTCTATCAAATCTGCTGGAGAGAATGGACTTTCTTTGAACTTTCTGATCGTAAATGTAGAACCTTTAGTAGTAACCTCAGTACTAAGGGTCATCTGAATCCTTGACCCATCAGGCATCGTAGCATCTAGCATGGGATTGGCTATAGAGATGTGTTTTCCACATTTTTGTGAAAGTTTAACAACAAAAGCAGAAAGTTCATCCTCACTATCAAATTTTATATTACTTTTCAATGAGCCATATTTCCGGTGATATAAAAATATTGGTACATCGGAACCATCACATGAGATATCCTCAATATTTGGATCCTTCATCAACGGCTCCAGTTTGTCAAGTCCCAAGAGTTGTTTTTCTAAAAAATAAATGATTCTTCTCTTGGATATTGCTTCTATTTTAAGCGAATAATCTTCAATAATCTGTTCAACCTTTTCTCTCAGATACTTATCCTTACCCTTTGATTCAAATTCATCGGCGTTTAATGTAAACCCACCTAGAACCTCTCTTATGAACTTCAAATTTTTGGATTCTTCT
>DAOVSA010000051.1 GCA_030633635.1 Candidatus Altarchaeota archaeon | reverse complement strand
TTCTACGGTTGGCATTTTTACGTTGGTGGATCTAATCTCATTTCATCTCATCTGGGGGTGAATTATTCCGGGACTCTGTCCAGTACTCATTCAATGATTTCACTCTCAATTTCCTATCCCTTACCTCCTTTATCGCATCCACAGCAGCCATAGCACCTGCAATGGTAGTTATGTAGGGCATATCCAATTCCACTGCACCGCGGCGCATCATATATCCATCCTTCCTTGGATTTCTCCCGATGCGGGGGGTATTAATGATCAGATTTATTTTCCTCTCCCTCATCAAATCTAAAACATTTGGTGAACCCTGGTTGATCTTTACCACTCTCCTGTTTACTATTCCATTTTCTTCCATGTATTGAGAAGTTCCCCTGGTGGAGATTATCTCAAATCCAAGGTCTAAAAATTTTCTTGATATATCCAATATCGGTTCCTTATCCTCATCTTTCACGCTGATGAAAACATTTCCTTTCAGTGGCAGTTCGTTGCCTGCCGCGAGTTGTGCTTTGTAGTATGCCATGGCAAAGTCTTCGTCAATTCCCATCACTTCTCCGGTGGATTTCATTTCTGGGCCAAGAGTTGGATCAACATCTGGAAGCTTGATGAATGGGAATACAACCTCCTTTACTGCAACATGGGATACATTTTCCATGGGATTTAGGTTGGTTGTTAATTCTGACAGTTTCATGCCAAGCATAACTTTTGCAGCCAATTTTGCCAGGGGCACACCCACCGCCTTGCTGACAAATGGTACAGTTCTACTCGCACGGGGATTAGCCTCCAATGTATAGATTACGCCATCTTTTACGGCATACTGTATATTAAGCAAACCCTTAACTCCTAACTCCAGAGCCAGCTTCTTCGCCTGATCCCTGACCTGGCTTATGATCTTGGAATCGATAGTCTGGGGGGGGATAACACATGCGGAATCTCCAGAATGGATACCTGCCTCTTCTATGTGCTCCATAATGGCACCTATTAATACATTTTCTCCATCACATACAACATCCACATCTATTTCCGTTGCCCCCTGCAGGAATTTATCCACGAGAATTGGATGTTTCGGGGAAATTTTTACAGCCTCTTTCATATACTCCTCCAACTCCACTTCATCATGGACTATCTCCATTGCCCTGCCACCCAGAACATAACTCGGACGAACCAGTACAGGATAACCAATCTCTCTTGCAACATCTTTCACCTCATAAAAACTATAACCTGTGCTCCAGCGTGCAGAGGCCATGCCCAGCTTATCCAAAACTTTTCCAAATTTATCCCTGTCTTCCGCCCGATCTATATCCCCAAAAGAAGTACCCAGGATTTTAACCCCGTATTCTGTTAGTGATTCAGCCAGATTTATGGCAGTCTGACCACCAAACTGAACCATTACGCCGAGTAAATTTTTATCCTCTTTTTCTATGACATTTAAAACATTTTCCAGGGTTAAGGGCTCAAAATAAAGTTTATCTGATATATCAAAGTCTGTAGAGACGGTTTCAGGATTATTGTTGATAATTATGGTTTCAATTCCTTCATTTCTCAGGGCAAAAACTGCATGCACTGTACAGTAATCAAATTCGATACCCTGGCCAATCCTTATGGGTCCGGAACCCAGGATTATAACCTTCTTTTTATCAGAAACTTCAATTTCATCCTCTGACTCGTAGGTAGAATAATAATATGGTGTTTTGGCATCGAATTCAGCGGCACAGGTATCGACCATCTTAAATGTCGGGAGTATACCTTTTTCCCGGCGCAATTTTCTTATCTCATATTCATTTCCAATTTTCCTGTCTGAAAATCCAGATTTCTTTAGTTTTCTAAGATTTTTTGTGTTTAAATTCTCGACATCCATTTCATTATATCTTTGTCATGATTTATTTTATAACACGATGAAGATTGAAGATATCAAAGACGGAGGGGCAACATTTTTGAAGTTGGTAAGGATAAGAAACTGCATTATCGTGTTTTTTGCGGTGATGATAGGTGCCACACTTACTTCAGGAGAGTTTTCTTACAATTTAAAGATTATACTCGCGGCGTTTTCTGCATCCGTAATAACTGCGGCAGGTAATACTCTAAACGACTATTTTGACCGGGAAATTGATGCGATAAATAAACCGGAAAGACCACTTGCTTCCGGGAAAATATCTATAAACGATGCTATGATGCTTGTTTTGGTTCTATTCTCGATGGGAATTGCATTATCCAGGTATGTAAATTCTCTTTGCCTGGCAATTGCATTTTTAAATACAATCGTCTTGATCATATATGCAAAATATTCAAAAAAGCTATTATTTGTGTCAAATCTTATCATCGGTTATTTAGTGGGTTCGGTTTTTTTGTTTGGAGCGGCTGCCGTCGGGAAAATAACACCCACGATCGAGGTATTATTCCTATGTGCGTTCTTAATGACCGTCTCCCGGGAAATAATAAAAGATATCGAGGATATCAAGGGAGATCAAAAAGTTCAAGCCAAAACATTACCAATAAGGATTGGTGCGGGAAAATCCAGGATGATAGCAGCTCTATTTGGAGTGACGGCAGTTATATTAAGCGTAGTACCCTGGTTTTATAGTTTATTAAACGATTTCTATATCTTCATCATAGCAATTGCGGATATAATCTTTCTATTTTCACTCACTATGCCGCCATCCACCAGTCAAAGAACGATGGTCTTTGGTATTGTACTGACGTTGTTTGCATTTTTAGTTGGTGTTTGTTAATGTATAACCACAATTGCCCCAGTAGCTTAGCCCGGTAAAGCGCCGCCTTGGTAAGGCGGAGAGCGTGGGTTCAGATCCCACCTGGGGCTTATAAAAAAGTTTAGATACCCCAGTAAAAATAGAAATATGGATAAAAATACAAGAATATCGATGGGTATTTCCTTCTGTCTGCTCTTGGGGATAATTGTTCCCGGCACGTCTATAACTGTTACTGCTGTCAATCACATAATAATTACAGAGGTACACTACGATACATACCTGCCCCAGGATCCGGAAGAGTTTGTGAGAATTTGCAACCCGACTGGAAACGATGTTAGTTTAGATGGCTGGCGTCTCTCGGATATAGAAACAAATTCTGCCTTCCCATATGGCCACAATATCACCTCAATGAATTGTATAATCGTGGCAAGAATGGGAGATAACTTCACAGAGCAGGCAGGAGAACATCCTGATTTTGAAATGATAAATACAGATATAAATATTCCGGATATGGGAGGCAATCTACGTCTGGCTAATGGAGGCGATGAGGTGTTCCTCATTGATCCTGATGATTGGGTGGTTGATGCATTCGTATATGGAAATTCCACGTACAGTGGTCCGGGATGGGTTGGAGACCCTGTTTTTTTAGTTGATTCAGTTCAGTTCCAGAGATATTACACCAACAACTATTTTCTTGTAAGAAACAGAAAAAGAGATGAATCAATAGAGGGCCAATACAAGGACACCGATTCAGCGGCTGACTGGGATAACAACCGGATGGAGGATTATGTAAGGTATATCGGCGGGTCAAGATTTGATTATCCAAGGCATTTTATACACTCCGGCAACATAACCATCTTTAATAGCCCGGATACTGCATACCAGGAAGTAATTAACTTTATAGATTCTGCAGATTCCAGTTTATACATAAGCTTATATGATTGGAATAATCTCCATATAATGGATCATTTAGTCAACGCATCTAACGGTGGTGTTTTGGTTAAAATACTATTGGACGGGGATTCAAACGATTTTGCCGGGGTATCTGATACCAATAAATACATTGCAAAGCAGATTGAGGAAGCGGGAGGAAATGTTGCATGGATGATTGATGATGTATCAGGCACACGAAATAGATATGCGAGTATGCACGCAAAGTATGCGATAGCAGACACAGAAGATGTGTTGATCCAATCAGGTAACTGGAAATATCCCAGTGTTCCGGTTGATCCAAGCGCGGGAAACAGGGAGTGGAATATTATCATCTGGAACAACTCAAATCTGGCCAATTATCTCATCGGTGTGTTTAATGATGATTATGATATAGTACATAAGGATATAGCCGAGTATTGTACTTTTGCAGATTGGTGCGAACCACCGATAAATTTTACAGCGAACAGAACAGTAGATACGGGAAATTACACACATCCATTTACATCAAAAAATATGAAGGTCAGTAATATGCCCATTGAAGTGATTCTCAGTCCCGATACAAGCATGCTTTTGACTAAATCCATTATAGGAATGCTAAGATCAGCAGGTAATGGCAGCGAGGTGTATTGGAATGAATTTTACGCATGGAGGTGCTGGGGGATACCAAGATCAGATTGCACACCTGCCGAGGCTCCAAATGTTTATCTGGAAGAAGCAATCGATGCGGCAAGGAGAGGAGCACGGGTAAAGATCTTACTGGATAGTACCGAGTACAATATAGACGATATCAACAAAAACCAGGATACTGTTACTTATGTAAATAATATCTCGTCATCAGAGGGTTTGAATCTTGAAGCCAGGCTTGTGAACTCAACCATAACACAATATGACAAGATTCATAATAAAGGTATGATTGTAGATGATAAGGTATTGATATCCAGCATCAACATAAATTTTCATAGCACACATCTTAACAGAGAATTGGGCATCATCGTGACCAATCAAGCCGTAGCAGATTATTTTAAGGAGGTATTCTTCTATGACTGGGGGAGTATGCTAACTGAAGAGATTCAGTTATTTGAGGGTTGGAATTTGATAAGTACGCCCCTGGAACCGGAAAATACATCTATTGAGGCAGTTGTTGGTGATCTGGTAGGGGGGATAAGAGTTACCGCATACAATACAACGGCCGACGAATGGTATACCTATGATTCGGATTCACAGGAGAACGCGACTCTTTTTGAGATAGTAGTAGGAAGAGGATACTGGCTTTATTCAGAGGAGAACCAGACCTTAATAATCACAGGCACACCTATGATTTCGTCAGATATAGACCTCCATTCTGGATGGAATCTTGTTGGTTATAACTACCTGGTGCCAAGAGACATTTCGGATGTCATTTCAGAAGGTCATGAATCGATAGTGGTCTTGAACTATGATGCAGCTGGCGATAGATGGGGCACATATACCTTTATCCCTCTTGGGTTCCTGAACACATTTACCCGGATGGAGCCAGGGAGTGGATACTGGATTTATCGGACATGAGGAAAAACCAGTTTAATCTATATTTTATATCATATGGGATTATGCATAATTCAAAACATCCGAATCGAAGATTCGTGTGGCTTTAAAATTGCGGAGCAATTTTAAAATCGTAAAGTATAAT
>DAOVSA010000032.1 GCA_030633635.1 Candidatus Altarchaeota archaeon | reverse complement strand
GTTTATTCTTTAAATAGCAATTCTGCTTTTTCTATATTGATTAAACAATCGTCGTATTTCATTGTCAATCTGCTTACAATCCAAAAGAATCGAGATAAAATCCAGTAGTAATGAAATTAAGAAAAAGAAAAGAAAACAACACGTCCTTCAGCGTGTTCAGATCTGTGCTTTTCTCCTCACTCGCGCTTTTTCACCATCAGATACGCAAACGCTGGTGTAGTCAGTAGAATTGCTAATGCTATTGCCGGTGTTCCGAATTCTGGAACTGTTGGTATTTTTCCACAGAAGGTTATATGGCTGATTGCATGTTTAGAACTATTCACCACAGTTCCACTTGCTCCGCCTAGATGTTTATATGTAGAAGTGCCTTCTTTGCTTAGAACACCTGCAACTTCTGGATCAGCTGTCCAATCCACTGAAATACAATTAGTCCATAAAACAGTTAAAGTACTGCCGTTTCCCTCATCAGGATCTGTCAAACCACACTGATACTTTGCTATACCATAACTGAATCCATATCTTATGCACTCTTTATCTATGGAACCAACTCCGCCAGAAACTTGAGCAACTGAAGACATTACCACAAGTATTGCAATAACCCCCATAATAAAAAATTGTCTCATTTTTTTCATCTTAATCAATCATCCCCCGGTTTAGGTATTTTTTTATCCTCAATTGTACAACATATAATATTGTGTTTTATTCTTTAAATATAAAGACTGTTTTTTCCATATTAATTAAACAATTGTCGTATTTTATTGCTAATCTGCTTACAAATTCCGAAGAAATCAGGATAAAATCCAATATCACTCCCCTGATGTCCCTATAAAAGAAAGTTAGGGGATGATGAGGGGTTGGAAGGCTACACAGAAATCCTAAACGACATCAGATCCCTGCTTGAAATAACATAAGGGTTCAGACCTACTAACAGATCGGTGAGCGTATTGTAAGAGAGTGGAGTTACAACACAGAGAAGATCTCAATATCCTAGAGAATGATTTCCGGTCCGGGTCGGCCATTACCGCCATATTCGCCTTCGTGGGTTATCTCCTTTAAGACAGCGCCGCACTCGTCACAGATCCTTGCGCCGCAATTTTGACACGTTACCATTGTTTGTCACCTTCACGTTTACTTTAGTTCGAAGGAGAAATCAAGGACAACAGTTCCTCTGCCTCCTTTTACAAATAAAAATAGTACTGCCCCGAGAAACAACAGCATAAAACTGATCGTGCAATTCTCATAATAAGTCCCATCAGGCCATGTTGAAACATATCTATTCCCTGTCTTTTTCCAATTCATCTAAAATCTTCTTAATTTTCTTTTTCAGATCAGGCAAATCGTATTTAACAATATCCCAAATGACATCAACATCAATTCCGAAATAATGGTGGATTATTTTATCGCGAGTGCCTGCGATCTTACTCCACTCGACATGAGGATATTTAACTGTGAAGTCTATCGGTAAATTTTTTACAGCCTCCCCGATTATCTCTAGTTCTCTAATGATTGCACTCTGTCTTAATCTATCCTTCTCAAACTTACTTTTAGAAAGTCCCTGAGAAAAAGATTCTATATTTCCAATATATGTTTAACAAAAATCAAAGGCTCTTTTTTCATATTATCCTTACCTCATCCTCTAAGATTCTCTCTTTCAGGAGAAGATCAATCCCTTTATATGTCAACAAATCCACGTCTCTTTCCAGAACTTTTTTTAATTCTAATTCGATACCAACCAAATCGAACAAACTAAACTTCTTTGCCTTTACCTTTATCAGGATATCGATATCACTTTTCTTTTTAGCTTCTCCTCTTGCAAATGAGCCAAATATACCTGCCCTCACTACCTTGTTTCTTTTAAGTATGGGAACAACCTTCTTTTTGAAATCCATTAAGCGATTATCATCAATAACGTTTTTCATTTCTCATCACACCATTATTTATTCTCTTTTCAGGGATATAAAATGATTCTTGTACCCTATCAGTGATCATGTAATTCCCGTAAGTTCCATCTGGCCAGGTTATTCCCACAATCGCGGGAATTTTGCTGTTCGGAAAAAATCCCTATCGGGATATTCCATATAGTGAGGTAAAAGCAGACAGGTATATTGGCGATACAGGGGTTGAGTGGCTGGATAGAAAAGATGTAAGAGGCACGCTATTTGATATCTTAGAAGAAACCAGAAGGGTATTGAAGGAGTAGAGTTAACCATACTTCGCCTTGAATTATCTGAATTGAAAATCTATTTATGTCGGTGGATGAATTCCTGGGTTCCCTGAGGGCTTATCGTTCAGAAACCCGGCTCGCGAATCTTCGAAGATTTCGGAAATATCGAAGGCGAGGAAGAATTCAAGGGCAAATCCATCCGTTATAAGCCCCCTTGTGGAGGTGGCTGTTGCAGAATTCTTGATAAATATCCACCCAGACCCGGGAAATCTTTAAGAAAAATCCGTTATTTAATACTAAATACGTAATAGTAACACCGTCCATCTCAATCTCAAAAATAAACAATTCACCCAAATCGGGGCATTTATATTAACAAAGATATGATATTTATATAACTAAGGTAAATAATCAGTATCTTTTATATATCAAAAGGTAAATAATTAACAGCTTTTATATATTGAAAGGTAAATAATAAACGATTTTAAACAAAAACGAGGTGATTTAAAAAAAATGAAAACTATGAAAATTGGGATTTTGATGGCTATGTTAATGGTTTTAGTTGGTTCGGTGTCTGCAGCATTGCCTAACGTATGGGCATCAGACAGTTCCGGTGGTTTGGTACAAACTTTCTATGTAAATGACGATGTGTACGTCAAAGCAACTGGTCTTCCTACTTCTGCAACCTGTTATATTTATATAGTTACAAACCAAGTATGGACCGGTGGAGAGGCAATCCTAGCTGATGAGGGTGATGGTAAGGACATTACTTCAACAGACGCTTTGGGAAATCTTGGTCCAAGAAAGATATGGACATCTGCTCATAAAACAGGGTACTTTGATGTCGTTATTGACTGCTGTAAACCGATAGGCTGTACACCAGACGGTAAGATGGGTACCATTGGCTGTGTAACAGCAGCAAGCTGTACAGACGGAGTTGACGACTTTACTGTTGGTCACGGTTTAGAAGTAGTCCCAGAATCAGTGATAGCCGTTGCATTGATCGCACTCCTAGTTCCGGGTATGATCTACGTAGTAAGGAGAAAGAAGAAATAAACCTGTGGAGAGATAAATTTTCTCCACCTTCTTAATTTTTCTTAGAATTTTCTGGATCTTTTTCTATTTTTCTATTATACCTACCATACTGGCTATTTATTACCGATGAATCCTATATATCATAGCTCTTTGCCATTTATATACATAATGGACAATATATATAACCATAGATTAAACGATATCCATAATAGCTCTGATTACCATGGATGATTTAACAGTATTGATACTCATGTTCGGAATTGGATTCTGCGTTACATTTCTGTACACGCCCAAGTTCATCAGAAAGGCAACCGATAAGGGTTTTACGGTTAGAGACATGTACAAAAAGAACAAGCCCGTTATCCCAACAATGGGCGGTTTGACGATCCTTACCGGGACATTGGCTTCTCTCATGGTCTCACAATTTCTTATATCTGTGGATAAGGTATTAATCTTCTATTTCATTGTGTTTACATTTGCATTATTTGGCTTGGCAGATGACCTCCTCCATATTGGAAGACCTACGAAGATCTTTATACCCTTCATCCTGGCACTGCCAATCACTGTACTGAACACGGATACAACACTCTGGATAGGTTTAACGCAAATAGAGCTAGGTCTTATATATCCCTACCTGATCGCACCTATTTATCTGATGGTTGTCGCCAACCTAGTAAATATGCACTCCGGCTACAATGGCTTATCCTGTGGTCTGTCATACATTCTCCTGTTATTTGTAAGCACACGGGCATTTCTGATGAACGGAATTCCAAGTCTTTATTACATCCTGCCGATCTTCGGGGCTTCTTTAGCCTTTCTATACTATAACACGTATCCGGCAAAGATCTTCTGGGGCAATATAGGCAGCTTAATGGTAGGAGCAGCTATCGGCGGTCTAATAATTTTGAACAACATGGAGGTCTTTGCTTTTATTATTCTAATTCCTCACATCATAAACCTTCTGATGTATGTCTACTGGAAAATTAAAAAAATAGGAGAGATAAAATTCGGCGAAATCAGGGAGGATGAAACCATAGAGGTTCCAAATCCGTGGACATTGAAGTGGGTCATTCCCTATTATTTCAGGGTTACAGAACATCAGGCAATGTGGGTGATGTATCTGTTAACCACTTTTTTCGGCGTGCTTGCATTCATATTAATACCCTATTAAAAATGGATATGTACAAAATCGCAAAGATATGGTTTGCGGCAGTTATGCTCTGCCTTATTTCTTCATTGGTCATTCTGCATGTCGGAATGTCGTACTTCCCATTCGTATGGATGGCTGTCGGTGTTATTGTGATATATAAAGCAAGGCACGAAAAAAATCCGGGTTTGTCCACAGTTCTCAAGGTTCCCTGCATTTTAATGGGGCTATCTGCATGCATACTCTCCGTTTATATGCCATCATTCAGAATGCCAGAGCTGTCAATCCTTCTTGCTGGTATCAGCATAATATTCTTCGCTCTATTGGAATTTCGCCCCCTTTTGCTACCTTCCAGTATTCCAATTGTGGTTGCGATAGCATCCAGAACCATCAGACCCAAGTTAGCATCATTAGTTGCCCCATTAGTCGATCTGACATTCAACATAGTTTCAACCATCCTTGGATTATTCATCGAGATACAGACAAGGGGACATACTCTGATATTCCCTGCTAGAGAAGGCACTATAATGCGTATAGGAATCGATACCTCCTGCTCGGGTATGTGGTCACTGGGGGCTTTCACCATTGCCATGCTCCTCGTACTAATTACCTTCCCATACATCTTCCGAAGATGGGCAGTATTTTTCTCTCTCGGTTTTATGGGAACATATCTTTTAAACATAATCAGGGTAACATCGGTCTGTCTGATCGGATATTATTCTGCATCATACGAATACGTAAAGTTCGCCCACACCCACATCGGCTGGATCCTATTCACCATCTGGATGATCATCTTCTGGTATTTCTTCATCATCATGCTTCTAAAGGAACAGAAAGCACGTAAACCGGAGAAAGAAAATGCTCCTGACAAAGAAAGATGAAGAGAATTGGCAGGAATTCGTCCAAAATTCTGAAAAAGGTACTATCTACCATACCTTAGAGTGGAAAAAGGTCCTCGAAGAGACCTATAATTACAAACCCTGTTACCTCATTGCAAAAGAAAATAATCAGATTCAGGGAATTCTCCCCCTGTTCCAGGTCAAAAGCTTCATCACCGGCAACAGATTAGTATCTTTGCCATTTTCCTACTTGGGAGGTCCGATCGCAACCTCTGATAAAGTTATGGAAAAACTCATTAAGGCAGCAAAAGAAAAATCCGCAGAGCTTGGTTGCAAATACCTCGAGCTAAAGATGCAACAAAATCTTTCAAGAAAAGTCATTTCCAGAACAGGTATGTTTGAGGATAAATACTACATCTCCTCCATATTAAAGCTCACAGATAATCCCAAGGAGATCTGGGGTAAACTCCACAAAAACAGCATAAGAAGATCCGTGAAAAAGGCAAAGAGCAACAATCTAAGGGTAAGACAGGCAGATTCAATTCAGGATCTAAAATCATTTTATAATCTAAACGTAAAGACCCGGAAGAAACATGGCGTTCCCACCCAAGATTTCAGATTCTTCGAGAAAATCTGGGAGCATATGCATCCGAACTTTATAAATCTATTACTTGCAGAGTATAACAGTGAAACAATCGCTGCAATAATCCTGTTCAATTTCAAAGATACCCTTCTTTACGCCTATGGCGCATCAGATGACAAATTTCTGAATCTAGGGTCAAACAACCTCCTCCTGTGGAGTGCCATAGAATCTGGCTGTAAAAACAACCTTGGATATTTCGACTTTGGTAGAACCCCCTGGGATGACCGAGGTTTACTAAGCTTCAAGAAAAGATGGAATACGGAAAATCATGAACTTCCTTACTATTACTATCCAACAATACCGAAACTAACATCAAGCAATAGATCCAGCCTCAGATACAAATTAATGACCAACTTCTGGAAGAATGTGCCCACTTCAATATCAAAAACAGTGGGGCCTAAAATTTTAAAACATCTTGCTTAAAATGGGAGACTTCACCCTTAGAAAATACACAGAACTATGCAAGGCAATAAAGGAAAACTACAAACCAGACCAGCCAGAAAAAGCCGTAATAGCGATAAAAAATGCTGTCAAAAGAGATAGATAAATTAATCGAAAAGAGAGAAAGCCAGAATCTGGAATTCACAAGGGATACCGTAGAGGTGGGTAAAAGTATCTGTTCTTTTGTCAATAGCAATAATGGAATCATCCTGATCGGAGTTTCCGACGATGGAGAAATTGTGGGATGCTCTGCAAAAGACGAACAGAAAATAGCAAATACTGCTCATACCTGCAAGCCATCCATATACCCTAAGATAGAAAAGGCAGAT
>DAOVSA010000122.1 GCA_030633635.1 Candidatus Altarchaeota archaeon | reverse complement strand
TTCATAACCTCTAAAATTTCAATTGTTTTTTTCTCAATTAATTTGGGTGCCAGTGCATTTGTGGGTGCATGAATCACACCAGGCGTTAAATATTTGCATGCTAAATCTACAATTTCCACTAAATCTTTTCGCAGATATGGTTCACCGCCACTGATATTGAAAAAGAATAAATGCCCCATGCTTTGAAATATTTTTTCAATCTCGTCAATCCTGAGTTCTTTCTTCTTTAATTCTGGATTATCAATGTAAACTCGCCAGATATAGCATGTTTTACAACGCGATTGACACATATTTGTGATTGAATAGGTGAGTGTAACTGGCATAGGCGTTTTACAGAGCCCGTATCTTGAGAGTTTATATCCTGATACTTTGTTAAATAGCATTAAATTGTGGGGGATGCTCATTGTTATCACTCATATTTTCTGGGAACATACCAGCATGGAACCGCCAAATATAATATTAAATATGGGAATTTTACCAAAGAACAGGTCCATTCTTCCTAAGCCTTTGACAAAATCGAAATTGATCATATTTGAATCCAAAATATTTAAGCTCGCTTTCTTAAGTTCTTTCCTAAAAGTGAAGATGCCAAAAAGATGCTCATTATCTCCGACAAAATTTCTTTTTTTGCTGCCCGGCCAATGATGCCACCAATAGACGTACGGATTCCAACCATTGGTCTCTATGCTGAACATAAAGCCCTTGTGCCGCAGAACCCGCTTAATCTCTGCAAGGGCCAGGTCCCGCGGACGAAAATGATGCAAGACTTGATTATGAATGACAATATCGAATGAATCTGAAGAGAAGGGTAGGAACTCTATATCGCCATTTACCAGTGGAACATCGGGGGTCCGCTTCCGGGATAATTTCGAGAGCAGCTCAAAAACTAAATCAACGCCAATTATCTCGAAATTCGGAATCTCTCTCATATACATCGTTAAGGTCATCCCTCCGCAACCCAGATCCAAAACTCGATAGTGTTTGTCTGGGTCAATGAACTTATCGAAAAAAGAAAAAGCCCTATTCATCTTCTCTTCGCCCCAACCAGATCCCCGGTACGCCTCTCCTTCGCGGGCTAATTGTGCAAGATTAATTCTGATCTCTTCTACTTTGTCTTGGGTCTTCATTTCTTTACACATGATAATGTCAAGTGACGTCCTCTGCCTAAAGAGGGCATGATTTTTTCACATAGGAAGTTCAATAATCTTCTTATCTTACTCTGAATGATTTGATGCTCATCTTTGTATTTGTTCCGGATATTTATAGAATTAAAACAGAAGTTCGTAAAGCCAACACCTCTGAGGCTTCTCTCCAGCTCTTTGGGGCTCAGTGCTCTTTCATTAACCGAAAATTCTCTTTGAACATATTTCAGCGGCAGAAACTTGCGCGACAAGCTAGCAAATGTAAAAAGTAAAAAAGTAACGGGATTCAACTTATTTGCCTCGTATGCAAATAACTTGCCTCCTACCTTCAAGACTCTATACATCTCTTCCGATACTTTTTCAAGCGCCGGAAAATGGTGCAAGACACCCCCACAGAAAACGAAGTCAAATGTGTTATCAGCAAAAGGTAGTGTCTCTATATCTCTCACCTCAAACTCCACTTCAACTTCATGTTCCCTTGCCATTTCACGTGCTACTTCTATTGCTTTTTCCGAGATATCAACTCCTATTACTCTAAATCCTAACTTTCCTAAAGCAATGGAACATTTTCCTGTGCCACATCCTGCGTCTAAAAGCAAAGCATCTTTATTTGAAAGAATTATACCTAAAAGTTCAAATAGCTCGGTTAAGTCCTCATCGTACGTCACATATCCCCCGGTTCTTTCTACAAAATCATCGGACATTTTCTGTTCCGCTTTCTTATTCTGCTGTCTCATATATGCCCCTCCCTTATTCCACATTATATCCTAAGTTTCAGAGTATAAAAACTTTCAGTTTCTTCTTTGCACTTTATTATAAATTGAAATACAGCCCCGCCCCTTTTTATCCTTTTCATAATTTTTGGATGCCCTCCCTCTGCACAGAAACGGCTGAAATCTCTCTTTTTCTCACCACTTTAGCTGGAACACCGATTGCTATGCTATATGGTGGTATGTCTTTGGTTACCACAGCTCCAGTTCCAATCACACAACCAGTCGCAATGTTTACACCGGGCAGCACAATAGCACTCATTCCGAGCCAAACATCATCTCCGATAACAATCTTCTCTCTCTTGGTTCCCTGGAGTCTTATCGGTACAGACGGGTCGTCAAAAATATGATTGCCGCTAATGAGTTGTACATTTGGCCCAAGCAAGCACTCCCTCCCGATCTCAACCCCCCCAATCCCGTTGATGTAGGTATTTCGTCCGAGGTGGACTGAATCCCCTATAACAATGCTGCCACCACGTCCCCTGAGAGAACATAACCGGGAGATATGCACATTATCGCCAAGGTTTATCCTGGCTTTGATGTCCTCGGGATCCAAATAACTATATTCACCCAAAAATACTCTGTCGCCCATAAATATCCGCGATGGCACAGATAACCTGACGTTTTTTTCTATGAGACAACCTTTTCCAATCTGTCCAAAGATAACTCTGTAGAGCTTTGCTCTCAACACGGATGCAAATACCGTCGGCAATCCTAGCAGGGTAGTTAGGATAATTCCTTGCAGTAGGAATTTTGCGATGTTCCGTTCACCAGTTACTCTTTCAATATATAAAAGGATCTTATTGAAAAAGCCTATATTCGGGATACTTTGCCCAGTTGTTTTATCTATTTTTTCTATTTGTTCTTGTTGTCTTAGTTGCATCTTTTTTATTTCCTCATCATATCTGCCATCAATCCCATAAAAAGCAATTGTACTCCCGTCATAATAAGTAATGCAGTTAATATTACGCTTGGAGTGCGTCCAATCATACCCGTTATTGCAAACTTATACGCCAGTGCAATTCCAAGTATAGCACCACTCAATATAAATAACACCCCTGCTGTACCAAAAAATGTTAATGGATGATAGTCTCTTAAGGTGCGAATGATTATTGTCCAGCCGCGCCATGCATACGATAATGGATTTGTTATTAATCG
>DAOVSA010000172.1 GCA_030633635.1 Candidatus Altarchaeota archaeon | reverse complement strand
CTTTCATTGTATCCAAGCGAAAACATTGAAATGAATTCATTGCATACCAGGTCTGGGCCAGGGGTCTGGGCCAGGGAATGCTGGAATATTGGAATGTTGATTTTAGAAAAAATATTCCGATTCATTAGCTTCGCTGTCAAGAGGGATTTTTCCAATAAAACATTGTCCCATTTCCCCAGAACCCATTATCCCATCATTCCAATCGCACGACCTGGAGGCTCTCGACAGGTTGTGAACGAAGTGAACTAAGTTCTTGAATAGGGGTAATCCTACTCAACAACTAAACTAATTAACCATTTAACGAAGTCTGTGGTAAGGAGAAACTATGGAAGATAAACTGGGCTGGATGATATTTATTGGTAGTGTAGCTGCAGTAGCCAGTTTCTTTTTGATGTTATTACTGCACTGATCTCCGAAATTGCTATGAGACATGAATAATGAAATACCTTATAACCAAAGCCCTTAATCTTGGTGCCCATTTTTATGATTCATTCTTGAAACTAAGTATGGATGAACAAAAATTCAGGTGGGAGATAATAGAATTGGCTAATTTGAGGGGGGATGAAAAGATCTTAGATATAGGTTGCGGTACCGGCACATTAGATCTCATGATAGCTGAGACTCTTGATAAGGGCTCTATTTATGGTATTGATGTGGCACCCAAAATGATAGAGGTAGCAAGGAAGAAGGCACTAAGGAAAGGGAAGAAAACTGATTATCAAATTGGCTCTTCCACCGCCCTACCTTACGAAGACAATTACTTTGATGTAGTATTCACCAGTTTAATATTTCATCATCTAACTCTTGAAGAGAAGACCAAAACGTTAAGAGAAATCTCCCGCGTCCTTAAAGTAGATGGCAAATACATATCTGCTGAATTTGGCCAGTTCCCAGATAACTTTTTTCATGGAATAATATTGAAATTTTCACGTTCTTCTGGGTTATTACATGGCCTATATCCAACGCAATTAATGGACAATAATGGTCTATATATCGAAAAGGAGATTAATGGACCCCTCCTTGGTGGAGATCATCAAGTGATCTACAGGGTTTTGAAAAAGGAGTAACAGCATAAAAAATCGCCAAAATCTTTAACTGGGATCTCTTACGGCTGCCGCATAGGCGGTAAAAGTGAAGGCGTAACTTGGATTGCAGAAAACATCTGAGTTACGCCTTTTTTGTGTAAGGAGAGGTGGATCCGTTATAGCCGCCGACGGCGGGTATGGCATATGACATGGGACTGGCTCAGGGCTTTATCGCCGATTTCATATTTCGGGTCGGGTTCAACTCCGTCCGTTCACGAACACTTGACACGCTCATGGGTCCGACGGACCTCGATATTGGCAGAAAGTAAGAAAAGGAAAATAGGGATATAAGATGAAGAATGTCCCGGAACTCCTCAGAAAGGTAGAACAGATTGGCATTTCAGGTGTGAAGTTTGTGAGTTTAAAGGAAGCGGGTGTCAGTCTCGGCAGGCTTGCTCATATATGGCAAATTGGGTATCTAAGCGGTAGAAAGGTAGGCGATACAGCATCTTGATGTCTATCACCAGGCCAGTAATCTGTTCGACAGGGGCTATGAGGACATTGCGTTTTCTTTAAAAATGGAGATAGCTTCACCCTGCATTAGAAGATCGTAAAAATTCCTCAGGGGACAAAGCAGTATCAGGAAAAATATTCTCGAAGTTCACCTTATCCCAGGTAACCATAAACCTTATCCTTTACCGACACCAAAGGTTTTATCAGACCTTTCAAAGTCTTTTGGCTTGACCTGGATGTGAATTTTTTTCTTTTATGACGAGACCAAGACAATGCTCTCATGCCTACACATACCCACGACCTGCGTTTCCTATCAAAAGAATATAAAAAAGTATTGACATGGATATTTCTTTTTGATATTAGACAAGTCTAAATTGATTAGATAAACAAAATTATTAAGGGATGTCTTACGGTTTCCGGTCCTTAAAGGACACGAAAGAAGTGAAGGCGTAACTTGGATTGCAGAAAACATCTGAGTTGCGTTTTTTTTGTTCAGAAACCAAGTGTATCGGTAATCTTGAGT
>DAOVSA010000161.1 GCA_030633635.1 Candidatus Altarchaeota archaeon | reverse complement strand
TGGGAGAAGATTTTTATAGTCAAAACTTAAATATTTTGAGACAGTCTTTATAATTTATAAAATGAGAATAATTCCCGCAATAGATATAAAGGATGGGAAATGCACTCAACTGGTTCAAGGTAAATCGGGAACCGAGAAGTTTTATGGCGATCCGCTGGATGCGGCGCTAAACTGGACCAAAGAGGGAGCGGAACTCCTGCACGTAATAGATTTAGATGCCGCTTTAGGTACTGGAAGTAATCTCAAAAAGGTTTTGGAGATCAAGAAATCTGTCGGGGTCCAGGTTCAATTCGGGGGAGGAATCAGGGATCTAAAAAAAGCAGAAGAACTCCTGAATTTGGGTATAGACCGTATAATTCTTGGGACACTTGCAATTGATGATTATTTTAACGATTTTAAGATTTTAAATGGACTAAAAGAAGAATTTGGAAAGGAGAGGATTTTGGTTGCCCTGGACTCAACGGGTGGCAAAGTCGTGATCAGGGGCTGGCAGGAGAAAACCAAGCTTAAAGCATCTGATCTCGTAAAAGAATTTGAAGATTTGGAATTTGAAGATTTGGTCTGGGGTTTCCTGTTCACAGATGTGGATGTGGAAGGCAAAATGAAGGGAATCGAACCGGATGAAGTGAATAGGGTTGTTAAATCAACAAACTTGCCGGTGATCGCTTCTGGCGGGATTTCAAGTATTAAAGATGTGGAAAAATTGAAGGAAATTGGTGCGTGGGGTGTGGTTGTGGGTAAAGCATTGTATGAAAAAAAGATCGATTTTAGGGAAGCATTATCAGTCCAGTAAAACTCCGTCTTTCATGAGTATTCTCCCATCGACGATCGTGTGGGTAGGGGCCCCTTTTCCTTCCCAACCCTCGAATGGAGTCCACCCGCACTTGGTGTATAAGTCCTCCCCCCTGATTTTATATTTCTTATGAAAATCCACTATCGTCAGATTCGCACAATACCCGGGTTTTATCTCCCCTTTATCTGTTAATCCAAATATTCGAGCCGGATTTCGAGATATCAGTGCGATCAGTCGAGACGGTAATAATCTACGGCAAACTATGGCATTTAAAAGCAGGGGTAATGTAGTTTCCAGACCCGGAAATCCTTCTGCACCTTCGTGTTTTTCCTCCATAGTATGTGGTGCGTGATCCGATGCTATAATATCCACCTGGTCGAGATTTTTCCATAATCCTGCGATGTCTCGCTGATTTCTCAAAGGAGGGTTTGTATCAGCGAATCCAAAATTTTCTTCATTTAGAAACAGATGATGGGGTGTCACCTCACATGTTAAATTCGGATTCTGACTGATTATTTTGATCCCTTCAGGAGTGCTCACGTGGCAGATATTGACCTTTATCCCAAATTGCCTTGATAGATTTGATATGAACTCAATACCCCTGATCTCAGAGATTTTTTGTTTTCCAATCCTTTTAGTCAATTCCGAATCATCCACATGAACCGATATCCGTTTATTTATCTTATTCTTGGCAAAGAATTCAAAAATTTCTCTAAGTTCGGGTTTTGAGACATGCAATGGTGTTGAGTCCATGTAGATTTTATACCCGATAATCTTATCTTTCATTGACATAATTTCTGGGAGATTGTTCTTTATTCCGCCAAAGAACTCGACATGCACCGCGGTATCTCTCCTCAATTCCTCTTTCTGATTAATTGCATCCAAAGAAGTAGTAGGAGGTTCTGTATTTGGCATATCCAAAACAGTGGTTACACCACCATGTGCCGCAGCCAGTGTCCCGGTTTTAAAGTCCTCTTTATGTTTTTGGTTCATATCTCTCAGATGGACGTGTGCATCGATAACTCCCGGAAGGACGCACTTATTGTAGGCATCTATATATACATCAACATCCAATTTTTTCTTGATCACTCTGATTTCTCCATCTTTTATACCAATATCTGCCCTAACCCAACGATCTTGATAATATACCTTTCCGTTCACGATCCCATAATCCATCTCAACTTTCATCGTTATATATTTAAGAGTTCTTATAACTTAAATACTATTTGGCCGGGATAGGGTAGTGGTCATCCTGTGGGACTGTGGTAACTTCTATAAGATTGCTGAAATCCCACGACTCGAGTTCAAATCTCGGTCCCGGCCCTCGATTCAGAAATAAACCCACGAAAAAGACACAACTATTGCAGACCTATACAACCCGTTTCTGTGACGTGATTAAGTATATTATAAAACATCATAACAATCGTTATCGCAAGTGCTACGATCATTAATCCAAGTATTACGTGCATGAATTGCTGTTTTGCGTGTGCTCTTTCATTTACATCGCTTCCAGATGCTGCCCATCTAAGCCCTGTAATCACCACCATAGCCGCTGCAACAACCCCGATTATGGAGTATATGAGGTTATAGATGGTACATGCC
>DAOVSA010000047.1 GCA_030633635.1 Candidatus Altarchaeota archaeon | reverse complement strand
CTGTAAGAGGCATTACGAGTGCCGGTCTTTGTAGTCTATATGAAAGGACGGAATGTCCCCCCGAGGATCCCGGCTGTAATTATGACTGCTCTGCTCCGTTATTACTGGGAGAAGAAGTATTAGAGGAGGGAATTAAAAAGTATGTAGAGATAACCCTCTCAGGGGGATATTGCCTAGGTAATGAATGTATCTTAGATAAATGTCATCTCTTAATTTGTCATCCCTTAGAGAAAGGGAAAACGTACATAGTTACTGGAGTCTGGAATGGAAAGAGTTTAAGCATATTATCTTACAATGAAGTTGAGTATGACAAGGTAATCCTCACCACAGACAAAACAGAGTATGAGCAAGGAGAAAATGTGACAATAATGGTAAAGAATTTTCTAGATCAATCAATTCTTCTCTTTTCGGTAGAAATTTTAAAATTCGACGAAAGTAACGGGGAGTGGATAGTAGCAAATAATAATATCGAATGTTCTAAAAACAATAAGTGCGCTATCGATTGCATTTCTATAACATCAGGGATCGATACGAATCAAACCCTGGATTTTATGTGGGATCAAACCATTTGTGGAAATATATCTAAAACAGGGGGATTTAAAGTGAGGACGAGATACGTGATAGGACCACAGTCAATAAGCAGAGAAATTTACTCAAACGAATTCACAATTAAAGAAAAAGAAGAGTGTTCCATTAAAACTCCTAAGACAATGGAATTAAAGACCCTTTATAATTTTTCAGTTATTGATTCTGATTATGTTGAGGTTCACTTACCAAAAAAACTATGCATCCTTTCATATCCTTATGGGACAGATGGGTATTATATTGTACAGTTTAAAGGTCCGATATATGAGGAATATACCGATCAAGTTAGGTCGCTTGGTGGAGTAATATATAGTTATATCCCAAAATATGCATTTATAGTTAAGATGAATGAAAGCGTAAAAGAGAGAGTTCAAAATCTAGAGGTTGTTCGATGGGTGGGACTACACCAACCGGCATATAAATTACGTCCTTATTTACTGAGTGAAATAGGAAATTTGACTTTGGATATAGGAATTTTTGACGGTGAAAATACAACAGATGTAATCAATAAAATAGAGGCGTTAGAAGGGGTAGTAATAGTAGCTTCAGGCAATCAAATTAGAGTATTGATTAATGCATCAAGAATACCAAATATCGCCAATATTATCGGTGTTGAATGGATAGAGAAATATGTGATGCCCAGACTCACTTGACTAAAATGAATTCAAAAACAAAAACACGAAAAAATTGGAAATTTTTTGTGCACCAAAAATCTAGAGGATTTTTGAGTGTCTTGCTCGGAATTTTGGTTATTGGAATTATTTTGATTGGTGGATGGTGGATTTTAACCCAAGAGAGAGCAGAGAGATTACCAACCATCACAAAAGAACAAGCAATCGCCATAGCCAATGCAACAGATGAAGCACAAGAGTTTTTGAAGTTGTATCCAAATATAAAAATTAGTGCAGAAATTCATTCACTAGCTTGTGATCCAGTAATTTGTGGCTGGGAAGCAAATGTAGTTTATTCTCCTGTAGATATTGATGTATCTTATGCCCGACACTATTACAACAAAAGAACCTATCCTATAATGATATTTGATATAGATGCAGAGACTGGTAAACTACTTGACAAGTATCCGAAACTTGAATATATCAAGAACGAAACATATTGTGAATACGATGAAGACTGTAAATGCTTTGGAGAATTACCTGATGGTCGTTGTTGCGATTGCATAAACTTCATTCATCTCCCAATACATGAGAAGGTAGAACTCAAGTGTCTTCGAACTTACAAAGATTGCAAATGCCTATATAACACCTGCATGGCCATTGAAGAGAAACAAGTAACTCTCACCACAGACAAAACAGAGTATGAGCATGGGGAGAGCATAACGGTTACTATTGAAAATAATCTGGATCAAGAGATATATCTATCATCATGGTCCTTTGAGGGATTCCTGATTAAAATAAACAATACTTGGAACTCAACAGGAGGACCGCTTCAGGGCATGCGACCATACGTATCGAAAAAGATACATTCAAAAGGAAGGATTAGCCAGGAGATATATCCTTATTGGATATGGCAACCTAATGGAGAAATCTATAGAATAGCAGAGACTGTCTATTTTGGATGTAAAGGTGTGAATTATTCCAGTTCACTTGAAGAATGTGTTGGTAAGAATGTAATTTATTCAAACGAATTCACGATTAAAGAGAAAACCGTAGAAATTTTAACTCCCAGTTATGTCCTTGCCAATAGTGATGAATTAATTAATAAAAGAATTTCTATAGGCGGCACAGCACTTGCTGGATCTCCCGGTGTATGTACAGAAATAGCGTGTTCTCCCGAGTATCCTTGTTGTAACGATTGCTCTGGTCCATTAACGTTAAAAGGCGATAGCGAGGAGATAGTTATATCCGGAGAATACAATGATACTGATGTTGCATGTTTTGGCAATGAATGTTTCTTAGGAAAATGTTATCCTCTGGAAATAGGAAAAGCCTACATAGTATCCGGGGTTTGGGATGGTAATACCTTAGATATAGTCTCCTATAAAGAGACCGAATTCGGGGAAGACGAGATTAAGTACCAGATTTTCTCACCAGGGCTTGGTGTAAGTGAGAAAGAAGAGATAATCGATTATGTGAATATTCATAAAAATGATAAATTGCCAAAAACAATAAAATTTGAGGATAACGTAATTACTGTTCAGAAAATAGAGATTGAGAAAAATCCGATGGGAGGCTTTATGGCTTATATTACGGTTTTATATAACGAAAAAGAAGAGAAGATTGGTTTTTGGCACCCTGACGGAGAAGTTCAAAAAAGAGAAAACGGCTGCCTGGATGAGAACAATAGATATGTTTGCGGCGGAGTATTGGCAGTTAACACTAAAGAATGGAATGAAGAATCCACCAAAGATGAGAAAGAAAGAGGCATGCTTTATTTTATATGTCTTAAGAGGGTTTTCCTTCAGGAAATAGATTATAATTTCAATTCCAACGACTGGAATTATGTGAAAATAACATTTGGCTTATACAGAGAGCCGCAGTATCCTGAAACTACCTTTTAATCTTTTAGGTTTTAGGATTATAAAGAAAATTAAAATGAAAAAAGACAAGAAACTTTTAATATTGCCATTGGATGAAGATTCCAAGGATATGGCTCAGATCCTGGCAAATGATACTGCCCTAAAAATTCTCGAGGTTTTGAGCGAAAATCCACTCTCCGCTTCAGATATTGCGAAAAAATTAGACCTGGGGTTAACGACCGTTCATTATAATATTAAAAAATTAAATGAAGTCGGACTAATAGAGGTAGTAAAAACCAGATGGAGCAAAAAAGAAAGAGAAATTAAGATCTATGGTCCCGTGGAAAAGTTTATAGTCATTGTTCCAAAGAAAATCAAGAGAAAGGAGGTCATAGAAAGTCTGAGGAGAATTTTACCGATTATTTTGATCGGGGGACTATTATTCGGGACTTTTGGTTATTCAATACAACCCTTTGCTGGTAATTCAATACAACCTTCAATACAACCCTTTGCTGGTAATGAGACAGAATCTGGGGCAGGAATACAACCCCCAGATGAACCAAAATCGAAAGATGTTTATCCTATCGAAAATGATACAACCCTAATGAATTGTATGAGATATCTTGAAGAAAATTATACGGAAATCTGGAAGCAGGTTGATGTGGATAGTGAGACAGCCCCTCCAGACCATATCGCAGGCGAAGTAAGCGCTCCTCAACCATTATCTGGTTTGCAGATATTTCTGCTCTGGTTCCTTTTGGGTTGTGGGATCGTAACATTCGGGTTCCTGATATGGCATCAAAAGGGAAGAATATAGTCTAAATAACTATAATTCTTATCACTCAAGTTCTGGGTTCTATTGAACCCATCTGGGACCCCTTCCAGCACCGCCTCTACCCCTGCCTTCGGCGGATGGTCCTCTACCCATTCCAGATCCGGCGTCAACTCGGTGTACGTTATTACCTCCACATTTAGGGCACTTCATTTGTCTTCCCATACCGCCAGTACCGTGGGGTACTTCAAACTCGTTTTCGCAGTCATAGCATTTAAATTTTCTTGTGGTCATTTACATCACCTTCTTTTTTCTACGAATATTCTCACTCGCACATTTTGGACATTTTTTTGGTCTTCCAGTTCCATGGGGCTCTTCCCATTCATTATTACAATCTTCACAGATAAATATCCTTTTTTCTGTTGTAACAAAGTTGCCCCCCTTTATCTGAATGCTTTTTCCCTCTGTCAAGGCACCTGCTATCTTTTTTCTTCCCGACTTTAGATCTCTCCAGAGGGTTTTTCTTGAAACATTCATTCGTTTTGCTGCTTCTTCATGATTCAGACCTTCAAGATCTACCAAACGAATCGATTCTAACTCCTCGACTTTCAACTGTACTGTCTCCAAATCCACTAAAGGAATTCCTCTGGGCTTAAAATAGTCAACAGCCGGGATTCCAGAAACCTTTCTTGGACACCTGGGTCTGCCAAATCTTGCCATTTTTTTAAATCTTGTTGGTAAACAAAAATAAATAAAAACAGATCAGATCATTTAAGTTCAGACAAACTCTTAACGACCAATTTTATTGTATTTTCCAGATCTCTGGTATCAAAAACCCCGGTTGGTCCATGAATATACCTTGTCGGGATGGAAACTGCCCCTGATGGTATGCCTGCTCTTGTTATGTAGATTATCGCACTGTCGGTCATTCCCCCTTCCAAGACATCTATCTGGTACGGAATTTTGTGTTTTTTTGCTGTTTCCACCAGAATCTCCCTGATCTTTGGATGAGTCACCACCCCTCTGCCGGATGCTTCGGTTATCGTTATTGCCGGGCCTTTTCCCAATTCCAGGCTGGATTCGGTCTCTTTAATCTGTGGCGTATCACCGGCAATTGTTGTATCTATCGCGATTGCATAATCCGGGTTTATTTTAAAGGCGGAAACCCTCGCTCCTTTCAAGCCGACTTCTTCCTGTGCCGTACCTACCGCATACACTTCATTATCAATATTCAGGTTTTCCATGATCTTTATTAATGCGTAACAACCAATCCTGTCATCTATTGCTTTTCCATACAATAATCCATCTAATTTACCCCAGTTGGGTTCAAAAATTATTGGATCTCCGACCTCTATTCGTTTCTTTGCCTCTTTGTCGTTTTCAGAACCGATGTCGATGAAAAGTTCATCGTGTTTAACTACCTTCTCCTGTTCCTCCTTTTTTTGCAGGTGCGGTGGTTTTGAACCGATTATTCCCACAACATCACCTTTCTTTGCCTTTACGATCACTCTTTGTCCCAATAGGATCCTATCATCGATACCTCCGATCTTCACAAAATTTATATAGCCCTCTTTATCGATATGCTTGACCATTAGACCGATTTCATCCATGTGTGCGGCAAGCATTATTTTTGGCCCACCTTCACCCTTCTTTCCAATAACATTCCCGAAATTATCAACCTCAACGGAATCG
>DAOVSA010000175.1 GCA_030633635.1 Candidatus Altarchaeota archaeon | reverse complement strand
GGTTCCTAGGGCAAGGGAGAATAACATGGATGTTTTTATGCAGATCAATACCTTTGGAACTATCCCCTCAAACATGACGGATTTTAATAATTACTGTTTGGCATTAGCAGAAAAATACGAACCGGAATACATGTGTATCGGCCAAGAAATCAATTATGTATATGATGACAATCCGTCGGAGGACTACACTGCTTTTGTTTCTGAATTATTGGAACTATATAATCAGATCAAAATCATATCTCCAAATATCATATGTACACCGTCTTTTGCGTATGAGCCCATGAGGGCAAACCATCAGGAGTTTTTGTTTGATGATTTCGAAAATCACGTACCGTTCTTCTCAATTACGAGTTATCCTTTAAAAGCATTTGATATATACCCTGGATATCTATATGAATCCCCAAAAGACATTCCGTCGGATTATTGGGATGTCTCAGATATAACTGATAAGGATCTTTTTGTTACAGAAACGGGCTGGTCTACTTGTTCATATTTTAGTGGTTCAAGGCAGCAGCAGGTTGACTATGTAGAGAAGGTATATGAACTTGTCAGAAACAATCCTAAGGTCAAAAAGGTCGTGTGGATTCTATTGATGGATGTTGTAGAAGAGAATACAACAGTAGATGGCGAATATCCTGGGACGATGGGTTTTTTCACGATAGATGGCATACCAAAACCTGCTTGGTTTCTAATAAGCGACTAAAGTTGAAAATAGTTGCATAACATTCCAACGAGGTATTATTCATTCCAGTCTGACGTTCCTGTCCTTTGAGAAATTACTCCCAGGTAACCATTATATATCATGAAAGACTATGTTAAATCAAAGAAAATAAATAAAGCTCCCGGCAGGATTTGACAAAATATAAAGCGAATTGAGTGATTAATTATGAAAACTAAAAACCTAGTCTTAATGGTTTTATTGCTAACTACTACTCTTTTGACTTGTGGTTGTATAGATATAGAAAAACCATCGGAATTTTACCAAATGCCATTTGGTGCACAGATCACATTTTCCTCAGGCGATATGTTTATAGATATCGATGAATTGAAAGAACAGTTACAAGTCATAGAGGAAACCGGTGCGGATGTTATTCGAATTGATATAGATTACGAAGCATGGATGACAAACGACGTAGATAACATAAACAGGCATAATGAGTTAATTGATCAGATACGAAATGATGGTAAAAAACTGATGCTTGCAGACAGGGGTGCTGCCAGTTTTACACAAAACAAGGTGACATGGGAGTATTTCAAGCAACAGCATCTAAAACACACAAGGATTTTTATGGAGACATATAAGCCTGATTATTATGTCGTTGTTAAAGAACCGACATGGTACATGGATATTGACCCGATGATCTCCACAAATACAACACCTATGATGTGGTATGAACTTGCATTAGAGGCGTGTGATATTGTTAAGGGGATTAATCCAGAAACAAAGACGGCCGTTGCTGTCTATCCATCTGGGAGATTAGCTGAAGGGTTCTTTGAACTCGCCGCAGACATCAGCAATCTTGACATCATGGGTGTGGATTGTTATGACACAAATGATTTACAGATTACAACAGATGATCTGATACCTTTAGTGCCTGACGATAAAGAAATCTGGATGCTTGAATCATGGAATGGCGGAGGAGGCAGTTAGCTCCAACCATGGAAAAAGCATGCAGACGCAAAATGGATACAGGAATCCGTGTATTATTCTCAAAACAATAACTTTAGTGGATATATTTGCTTTTATCCAATTCATTTTTCATCATATATGAAACTCAGGGACATCGACTGGAGCCAAAGAACACCAGCATTCTATGCTTATAAAGATGTGATAGAAGAAGTCGTCAATGGGTCTTCCACCGTATCAAATCACAAAGCGTTCAAATAGAATAATGGTGCCGTCTGTGGAATATTTTTGGGAAATAATTTTAAAGGAGGTGAG
>DAOVSA010000075.1 GCA_030633635.1 Candidatus Altarchaeota archaeon | reverse complement strand
TCCATACTCTGTAGTGGCTACAATTATCTCTTTATCTACTGGATCTACACAGTAAGAATGTACGAAATAGAAATAACTGTCCAGCGGTATGTCCTCCAAGATCGGGATTTTTTTGATTATTTTAATATTATTCCAGCCCATGTGCGGAATCTTCAATCCTTCATGAAATCTTATACACTTTCCTTTAAAGATTCCCAGCCCCTTTATTGTTGGCGATTCTTCACTATACTCGAAAAGTGTCTGGATACCCAGGCAGATGCCCAAAAAAGGAGTTCCCTCTGATATTTTTTCCAGTAATATCCCCTTAAATTCGTGCAGTTTACCCATAGCATCGCCCCAATGACCTACACCCGGTAAGATAATTGCTTTTGAATTCTCCAGCCCATTTGGCTCGGAAGTAACCTCGACATCCGCCCCAAGATGTAAGCATGCCCGGGTTATACTTCTTAAATTCCCGGCGCCATAATCAAGTATCATAACTTTTGGTTTGGTTTGCATTTTCATGAAAAGTGTACAGATCACGCGAACTCCATAATTCGGTCTTCTTGGGTGTACGGAGCATAATTCATAAATATCTTTAGCATCACCGGATAAAAATGATCAACTGGAAACATCCTCCGATAAGTTAAGGCACATATAAAATCAAAAATTAAATATATAATGTACTAACAAGGGGTGAAAGATTACAGGATTGGATTTACAGCCTTCGGGTGACTTTAAAAAAATGCAAATCTCAATAATTGGTGTTGGTTACGTGGGTTTAGTTACAGCGACTTGTTTAGCGGAGCTGGGGCATAATGTAACCTGTGTAGATGTTGTAAAAGAAAAAATCGATGAAATAAACAGGGCTGAGCCCCCGATTTATGAGGAAGGGTTAGATGACTTGCTTAAAAAAAATATAAAAAGGAATTTAAAAGCTACAACTGATCTAAATGATGCAGTAATGGGCTCTGATATCAGTTTTATCTGTGTGGGGACGCCGGATAAATCCGATGGTTCCGGGGGCGTAGATCTAAAATATATTAAATCAGCAGCGATTGGGATCGGAAAGATTCTGCAAGAGACAAAAGATTATCACGTAGTGACCGTGAAAAGTACCGTACCGCCGGGCACTACGGATTCATTGGTCATACCTCTATTGGAAAAATATTCAGGCAAAAAAGTGGATAAGGATTTTGGTGTCTGTATGAATCCGGAGTTTCTGAGAGAGGGCAAGGCAATCCATGACTTTATGAACCCTGACAGAATCGTGATCGGTGAATCGGATGAGAGGGCCGGCAATGTGTTATACGAGTTATATGGGGGCTTTAATTGCCCAAAACTGAGGGTTTCATTAAAAACTGCGGAGATGATAAAGTACACATCAAATGCATTTCTTGCCATGAAGGTAAGTTTCATAGGTGAGATGGGCAATATCTGCAAGAATCTCGGCATAGATGTTTATGATGTCGCAAATGGCATTGGTTATGACTCAAGGATAGGACATAAATTTTTAAGGGCCGGCTGCGGTTGGGGTGGAAGTTGCTTTGGAAAAGACGTAAGAGCGATTATCGCTAAAGCAAGGGAAGTTAACTGTAAACCAGTATTATTGGAAGGGGTTATAAAAGCGAATGAAAAACAACCGTTAAGGATGATAGAACTATTAAAGGAGAAAATCAAATCCCTAACAGGCAAAAAAGTGGGGGTCCTTGGTTTGGCATTCAAGCCAGATACAGATGATATGCGAGAAAGCCCCGTCATACCAATAATCAATGAATTGCTCAGGGAAAACGCCGTGGTTTACGCTTATGATCCCAAGGCAATGAAAAACGCTAAAATGATTTTTGGAGATAAAATCAAGTATATGGACTCTGCAAAGCAGGTTGCCGATAAAAGTGACGCTATTTTGGTTGTAACGGATTGGGATGAGTTTAAGGATAAATCACTATATGTTGGGAAGGTGGTGATAGACGGGAGAAGGGTAATAGAGGATACTAAAGGTATAGATTATGAGGGTATCTGTTGGTGAGCAAAAAATAGTAAAAAATGATAGTATAAAAAATGTAATAAAAAAAATAAAATAAAAAAATAAAAAATAAAATAAATGAAAGCTATAATTCCTGCGGCGGGATTGGGAACGAGATTTCTGCCTGCGACAAAAGCACAGCCAAAGGAGATGTTACCGGTTGTTGATACGCCGGTGATTCAATACGTCGTCGAAGAAGCTGTGAATTCTGGCATCGATGATATCCTGATCATAACTGGTAGGGGAAAAAGGGCAATAGAAGATCATTTTGATAAATCATTTGAACTGGAACACAGACTTAGGGGAAGAAAAAATTTCGATTTACTCAAGAAAATTGAAAATAACTATGATATACATTATGTAAGGCAAAAAGAACCCAAGGGATTGGGAGATGCGATTTATTATGCGAGAAAACACGTGAATGATGAACCATTTGCCGTGTTGCTGGGAGATGACATAATTAAATCCGAGGTTCCTTGTATTAAACAATTAATGAACGTTTTTGACAGATATGAGAGTTCGATAATGGCGGTTGAGGAAGTTCAAAGGGAAAAGATAAGTAGTTATGGAATCATAGATGGAGATTTGATAGACAAGAATCTTTATCTGATCAAAGATCTGATAGAAAAACCGAAACCTGAGGAAGCACCTTCAAATATTGGTACAGTGGGCAGGTACGTGCTAACGCCGGAAATCTTCGATTGTATAAAGGAAACATCCAAGGGTACGGGAAATGAAATACAGCTAACGGATGCGCTAAGGATACTAAACAAAAAACAGAAGATATATGGATACAAATTTGAGGGTGAGAGATATGACGTGGGAGATAAATTCGGATACATGAGAGCAACCTTGGATTTCGCTTTAGAAAGAAAAGATCTTAAAGTAAAACTTGAAAACTACCTAAGAGAAATTGCGTTACGAAAAGGTTTAATAACTCCGAAATCTTAGTTAGTGTATTAAAACTCTATCGCTCATCTGTAGCAAACCGTTGCTACACTAAAGTATATTAGCTTTGGGGTTTAAAAAGCTAATAAATGACAATAAGAGGATCCATACTGAAAATATCGGATTTCATGCCCACTGAGGAAAAATGTCTTGAGCACCTTCGTGAAACTCGATGGCCCAATGGAATAATCTGTCCAATATGCGGTTCAACCGAGACAAAGAGGAATGGAACCGAGAGTGGCAAACAGCGATACTACTGTTATGGCCATGATGGTACGTTCAGGGACACGACTGGTACGATCTTTTGTGGGTCGAAGATACCGATTAACCGCTGGTACTATTTTATCTTCCATTACCAGCGGAATATTCCGGCTAAGCGTTTAATGGAGGTTTTAGAGATAAACTACAAAACGGCGTTGAGAATGGCGAGAAAGGCACAAGAATCAGTGAAAGGATCGTGCGAGGAGATCAAGCTCAAGGATGTCGTTGAATTTGATGAACTTTACCTGAGGTGTGGCGAGAAAGGCAAATTAAATCTCAATCGACCACCACGAAAGAGAGGGCTGAAACTGAGAGGTAGAGGAACTATGGACGATGATAAGCCACCAATTATCGGTGCCTGTGACAGGAACGGGAATCTTCGTCTTAAGGTTTCAGAACACGCCGATTCTAATAGCATTTGCAGTTTTCTCGTTATCATGGCCGTTATTTCAGATATGATGAAGGTCTTTATGGATGACTTTACAGCCTATCGGTTTCTGGATAAAACGTGGATTCCGCACGAATCGGTCAATCACAGCGCCGGAGGATATGCACGTGGAAAAGTGCATAATAACACGACATTAAAATTTCCAAAGGAACTTTTATGGCTTTGAAATTTCATAGAAATTTCAAAATGGAAGGCTATTGGTCGGTCTTCAGGCACTGGATGGATACCTACAGAGGAGTATCAAAGGAACATCTTCCCGAGTATGTATCGTTTTTCGAGTTCGTGGAAAATCACAAGCGGGAAGGTTGGCTTTATGTGTTCCACCAAATAATTTTTTGGTTTCGGCTCTGGATCGGTCAAATATGCACATATATTCACACGAATCCATGTGATTTTAATGTCTCGTGCCCAAGTAAGTATATAGCAACGGCTTCGTTCACATGAGCGTAAAAGAAAAAAATGGGCGACCAGCATTTCATGGTGGATAAAAGAATCATAAAAAGAATCTGCGAGTATGCAAATACAAGTAAATCAGATACAGTACTTGAAATAGGCGCCGGAACCGCTAATCTAACTCAGGAAATCGCAAACAGGGCTAAATTCGTATATGCGATAGAAAAAAATCCAGGATTAATACTAATATTGAAAGAGAAATTAAAAAATTTTAATAATTTTGAGGTAATAGACGGAGACGAACTA
>DAOVSA010000119.1 GCA_030633635.1 Candidatus Altarchaeota archaeon | reverse complement strand
TCTCGCAAGATCCGGGAATGCATCTAAATTCCTGATTTTTATTCCGTGATATTCGAAATCTCCCTCTTTGTCCAAAAAGTGGCAATTTATCGTAACGATGAGATCTGAAAATGAATCAAGAATCTTTAGGATCGTCTTTGTACTCAAAGCCTCACCCTTCTTAAATCGCTTATCTTGGCGTGCGTATGCGAGATAGGGAAGGATTACTGAGATATTTTTCGCTTCAAAATCCTGCAATGCATCTAAAATTATGAATAACTCAATCAGATTATCGTGTCGAGGCGTGGATTGGATGACAACACAATCCCTGCCTTTGATGTTGGATAAAATCCTGACATAGAATTCATTATCCGGAAATCGCTTAATTTCGATTCTACCGAGTTCGACATTTATCTTCTTTGCTACTTTCCCTGTGAGAGATATTGATTCCGATCCAGCGAAGATTATCATTCTTAATATTTTATAAGCATTAAAACAAAAATATTATTGTGAAAACTCTCGTGTTATGTATTGACAGAGATGATGATCTCGGAAGAAAGGCGAAGGTAAAGGGTCCTGTAGTCGGTATAAAGAATAATTTGAGTGCTACGAACAAACTTGCACTGGTCGATCCTCAAGATTCCGATGTTAATGCGATATTTGCTGCTGTAAAGGTGGCAAAGGAGTTAAATACAGAAATTGCCACATTAACAGGAGATATTAATACCGGAGTAACCTCTGATAGAAAAATAGTGGAACAATTAGAGCGATTGATAGATGATTTAAAACCAGAAGATGTAATTGTGGTTACAGATGGTGCCGAGGATGAACAAATTATTCCAATCATTGAATCCAGGATTAAGATAACCTCCATACAAACAGTCATAGTTAAACAGAGTGCCGAACTGGAAAAGGCATATTTTACGGCAACGAGTTTCTTTAAGGAGGTTTCGGAGGATCCAGAGATGGCACGTTTATTCTTGGGAATTCCCGGGATCGCAATAATGGTTTTGGCAGTTGGTGTGATTTTTAATGCTCTTTTTCTATCAGTCGGTATCATGCTGTCTGTTGTTGGGTTATATGGTGTCATAAAAGGATTTGGATACGAAAATGAATTTTTTTCTGGGATATCTGAATTCCTTGGATCTTTATCCATCGAACGAATCAGTACATTAACCTATTTAACTGCATTTATCGTTCTGATTATTGGAGTGAGTGAGGGGTATGCCAATATATTACACGTTGGTTCAACTAGTTTGGTAGATATTATACCTGCATTTATTCTTGGATCCGCCAATTTATTTCTAGTAGCAGTTATAGTCGCAATTACTGGTAAAATTATTGATGATTATGGCAGAAAAGAATATTTGAAAATACGAAGAGATATAATTCTATTGGCGTTTGGCGTTTTTGTTTGGATGTTTACAATGTCGGGATCCCAGTTTATGATCGATCCGGCAAATATCGGTAATCTGGTGAAATCTACCACAATGGGTATCGTTCTGGTTGTTTTAGTCATTGAATTCACAAAATATCTATTTGCCAAAGAAATCAAGAAAAGAGAGAATATAAGTAGTAGTTTAGTGAATAAGAAAGTTTACACCACAACCGGGAAACATCTCGGGAAGGTCTCCAAGGTCCTGGTTAAGGGGGGGGATATTAGTGCACTAAAAATTGGAAGGAAAAAAATATCAAAAGAAAAGATAGTATCGATGAGTAAAGTCGTGATCGTGAGCGACGAGTAGTTAATGATGCAATAGTATAAGTATACCCTATTTTTCTGACACATTATTATTAGAAATGTATTATTCAGAACTTACAGAAATCTATGAAAGGCTGGAAAAAACAAGCAGTAGGCTGGAGATGACATCTATAATCTCGGATTTCTTAACTACTGTCCCGGAGGAGAACCTATCGATTGTCTTGTTATTTCTGATAGGTGGAGTATTTCCCCCGTGGAGTGAAAAAGAACTCGGAATCGGAAATAAGTTAGTTATTAAGGCAATTTCTACAGTCTCCGGTAGTTATGAAAGCAGTATAGAAGATGAAATAAGAAAAACAGGAGATACCGGCTCGGCTGCTGCTAACTTATTGGTCAAAAAAACTCAAAGAACATTATTCATGGAAAGATTGACTGTTGAGAAGGTACATAAGAACCTGAATAAACTGGCTGGTCTGACTGGAACGGGGTCGCAAGACAAAAAAATAGCATATATTGCTGAATTGTTATCTTTTGCAGAGCCAAATGAAGCCAGATATATAACCAGAACAATTCTGGAGGAACTAAGACTGGGTGTTGGGGCAGGTATTATACGGGATGCGATTGCAAAAACCTTCGATGTAGAAGCAGGATTGGTAGAAAGAGGGTATTCCCTAATCTCTGATTTCGGCGAAGTGGCAAGAATTGCAAAATCCAATGGAAATGAAGGCTTAAAAAACCTTAGTGTTACACTAGGGCGACCTATGAGGGTGATGCTCGCCATAAAAGTTAAGGATGTGGCTGAAGCGATAGATGACCTTGGAAAGGCAGCATTTGAGATAAAATATGATGGAATGCGCACCCAGATACATAAAAATAATGATGAGATTAAACTCTTCACCAGGAGACTGGAGAATATCACGAAACAATTTCCAGAGATCGTTAAAATGGCAAAAGAGTGCATAATGGTAGAATCTGCAATTATCGAAGGTGAAATGGTCGCAATAAGAAGTTTGGAGGACAAACGTCCACGCCCATTTCAGGATCTAAGCAGGAGAATAAAACGAAAATATGATATTTTGGAGATGGTCGAAAAAATCCCGGTGGAAATTAATCTCTTTGATCTGGTCTATCTGAATGGAAAAAGTGAGATTGACGAGAAATTTGTGAATAGAAGAAGATCTCTCGAAAAAATTGTTCACGAAACAGATCGTTTTAGAATCGCCAAGCAAATGATTACGGAAGATGTCAAAGAAGCGACTCAATTTTATAAATATGCACTATCTCTCGGACATGAGGGTATTATGGTAAAAAATCTTGATGCCCCATACAAACCAGGAAGTAGGGTTGGTTATATGTATAAAATAAAGCCTGTGATGGAAACATTCGACTTGGCGATCGTTGGTGCAACCTGGGGTGA
>DAOVSA010000168.1 GCA_030633635.1 Candidatus Altarchaeota archaeon | reverse complement strand
TCCCTCAAATGGAAGATCGATATATGTTGTATCACCCGCACTTTTTTGATAGAAATCATTCATTCCAACCCTTACGTTTCCATCTGCCTCGATCTTTACCCATGCATGATCTCGATGATAGTATAATTCATCTGGCATCTCGTATCCTTCTATTATTGCCATGTCTTATTCGCCTCTCTTATTGATCTTTGTTAGCGTAAAGATATGTAATTTATTAAATTTTTGTATCCCCGAATGTCATGTGTAGTACCAAAAATTTTTATCCTTATCTGAATGGCCCATAGTTTATTGCGCCTGGGATGAGAAAAATGTAACTGTCGGATGATCCACTACTTACAGCGGGAGCCTCACCTTTACGAGTCACTCCCTTCTTTTTTCATACCCGCTCTCTCCTTATCACTTTTGAACATCTATCCATATCAATGTATAACCAATGGTGCTTATCACAATCTGGACATTTAGGATAATATTCTATCGCTCTTTCTTTGTTAGTTCTACTTTTTGTCCTATAAACCTCGCCGCCACATACTGAGCGTTCATTATTATCGGTATAGTTTCTGGTAAATATACCACACGTAGGACACCACTTGTTTTTCCGTCTGAACATCTTCTCCAGGTCAATATAGAACCAATGATCTTTTCCACACTTAGGACACATAAAGGATTTCACAACTACTGTATTCACATCAGTAAAAGGTATGTCGGTTAGACGCGTTCCACAATCTGGGCATTGCGGATAATATTCTGGAGTATCGAATTTGCCAGCTCGAATTCCCGCTTCTTTCTTTCTTTTTATTGTGCTGGATAATTCACTTATTTGGATGCCTAATCTTTTTGCTACATATTCCAAGGCATTCTCAGGAAGACAATCGTATTCTGCTTCTATATCAAATAATATAGGTATCAACAAGCTTTTCTCACCATTGCGTTTATCAATGAAAGAATGGATCTTCTCCAAATCCGCAAATTTAGTTTTCTCTACTATGCCAATCTCATCTAGATGGACCATGCCCTCTACTTCCATTCTTGTCTCACTGCTCATTTTGTATCACGTCCAATAATTATATATATTCGTAACATATATAGAATTAAGTCATGGCAGTATGTTACAAATGGTGAGAAAATGAATGAAAATAAGTCAAAAAGTAATAAACAACTGAAACAGAATAAAACGGATGTACTAGACCATCTCTTAGATGATCCCACCGAGAGTATCAGGAATATAGCAAAAAAAATGAATAGTTACAGACAGAAGGTATGGCGGGAAAAGAAAAAATTAGAGGATGAGCATGTTATTTGGGGGTACACAGCTGTTATCGATGAATCTAAATTAAACCATGTATCGTATATGGTGCTAATGAAGACAAAACCCATGAGTAGAGAGCTGGCAGACTTAATGGTACACGGATTATTAAAAGGCGAAGCGCATAAACAGAATGTGCGGCTGTTGAATCTATGCCGTGTAAATGGTGAATATGATTGGATTATGAGGTTCTCCGCTCCAGACCACGCAACTGCAAGGAGATACTATGATACCTTACGACTATTTTATGATGAGTATCTTCTCGAGAAACCGGTGATGGTTGATATGTGTTTCTGTCTCGTTGCAGAGGGTAAGAGGAACCCTGAGATAAAAAGGTTACATGATTTTGTAGTGGATTAAAAGCATAACAGAAGTTCAAATATTGTGATTTTAAATATCAATGAATATCTCAGGTTCGATTTTCACCTCTGGCTTGATAGATTTCGAAACCAAGCACCACTTCTCGATATCTGGAATTATCCTCTTAACTTTAGATTTATCCTCTTTGGTTGATATCCCAATCTTAATCTTGATGTTTATGGATGTAAAGCGAAGCGCCCCTTCACTCATTTGTGCTGTGCCTGTAGCCTCGCTTTTATAAGATTTTATGTTAATTTTTTCCTTATTGGCAAGCCAAAGAAAAGTAGTCATGGTACATACCTCAATTGCTCCAATAAATAGGTCTTCAGGTGACCAAATTCTAGGATGCCCTCCAAATTCAGGAGCGCAAGCCATCGAGATATCTGGTTTATCTTTACAGTTGAGAATTCCTTTACATTCCGTTGTCCATCTAGCTTGGGTTCGATAATTATATTTGATTGGCTCCAATTTCATGGACTTCCCCCATAATCTATTGCTTTACTATTGACTCCT
>DAOVSA010000124.1 GCA_030633635.1 Candidatus Altarchaeota archaeon | reverse complement strand
TGCACCAACATATTCCACAAAAGAACCATGGGGAATTATTATCGCATTATCCTCTATCAATTCATTCTGAAAGGAATCATCCAGGATTTCATTGTAGTCATTAACTGTTACGAATTTATCCGGTTTTGCAAGCGTAAATGACTCATAAACCTTCTCTATTCCTGGTTTGCAGATTCCAATAGTCTTAAATCCCTCCAACCTCGCACCGAAAAATATCTGCAATGCAGTATGTGAACAGATCGTTGCAATCGTGATATCCTTCTTATCATACCCTTCTAAGATTTCATCTATTTCTTCTTTTTTTATCATTATGGCACCACCATCCTTTCAATCCTTCTTTGCCATCCTACTAATCCTCTCTTACTCCCAATTCCAAATTCTATGTCACGATATCATAAATCCTCTCCATATCAATCGCTTTTTTAATTTCCATTGCGATTCTCCTACCGACACTTAGTGACTCTTTATGCAGATACCCGGAATACGGCGTAAATCTGGTTCCTGGGGAACCCTGCACCCTCAGGCTTATATCAAATACAACTGCGGTTTCCTTTGGAGGTCCCGGTTTGAATATTGACTGCAGTGCAAACGGACCGATTATCCCTGGTGGATATTCCTCCTTTGAAACCCTGACGAATTTCTCACCCAGTTCAAATATCTGCTCAAGGAGAGACTCCTTTACCGTGCAGGCAATGTGCCCTGCTTCAATCGTTTTTACGTCAAGGTATTTTAATACCTCTGTCTGCTGTGGTGCAGGCAGTCGTAAAATACCATCGAGATTTGTCTGTCTTCTTGTATCTGTGCCGAGTAATTCAAGTCGGTCATCCAGCGCCGAATAGAAATAGTTGAAGTTGACCTGTGCCCCTACAACGAATTCCTCAATTACCGCTTCATCCAATGCCTCTTTTGTAATTTTTCCCTCACCAATCATGTCCTGTGAGTTATTGTAATATTCGTCGTAGCTTGATGCAAAGAAAAACGCCCGCTCATAACTTCGTTCTGCCTCCGCCACCTTGACTATTACCAATCGGTCAATGTCCTCAGGTTTCTTGTATGTCTTGGGAAACGGAATATCCGCCCTCCCCATAAGATAATATTGGTTTCGTGGCACATACCTTTCTTCAGCGCGCAGGATATTTCGCGTGCCAAAAAGCGGAACCAAAAATTCATTTTCAATTTTTTCAAATCCAACATATACCTCAAATGATCTGTGCGGGATAAATATCGTGTTTTTGTCCTGAAGTTGTTTTATAATATCCGGCTTTGTTATATCTGAAAATTTATCCAGTATAATCGTCTCATCAATAATCCCCAATTCATGCCCATTATTCGATTCATTATCCGATCCACACTTATAATACTTGGAATATGTTTTGTCCCTGCCCTTCTCGCAGACGACAAGTGTTTTGAAGCCGGTTTCCTTTGCCCCCATGCAGATGTCAAGTGCGGAATGTGAACCCAGTACACCTATCGTTACATCCTTGGTATCATAATTATCCAGGATATTCAATATATCCTCTTTTTTAATCATTCTAAATCCCTCAAGTTAGCATTTGCTCTCATCCAGTTATTACCAATAGTAAATTATTTAAATATAAACCCAACTCTAAACAAGAGAAGTTTTAGAGATATTCACTATGATAACTCCAACATCCGTTCTATTGCCCTTTTTGCCCTTTTTGCAACCTGTTTTGGTACGATTATCTCAAACTTTTCTTTTTCCAGGGATCTTTTTATTTTTTCGGGTGTAATCATCTTCATATCCGGGCAAATTGTGGTTGAAGATGCCGTATGGAATTTTTTTGTTGGAATTTCCTTTCTCAATCTATGCAAAATCCCATTCTCTGTACCGATTATAAATTCCTTTGATTCTGATTTTTTGCAAAAATCAATCATTCCATCGGTTGATGCGATATGATCTGCCAGTCGCTGAACCTCAAGGATACATTCCGGATGTACAACCAATTTTGCATCTGGATATGTATTTCTGACCTTAATAACATCTTCTTCAGATATCTGGTGGTGGGTAGGACATAATCCATATTCCGGAATTGAAATTATCGTTTTTTTCGTCCCGCCTCTAACGTAATCAGCCAAATTCTTATCTGGTCCGAATAAAATCAGGTCCGAATTCATAGAATTCACAATTTCTGTAGCATTGGCAGAGGTGCACATACAGTCGGCCTCCGCTTTCGATTCAGCGAGTGTGTTTATGTACAAGACAATTTCTGCCCCCGGATATTCTTTCTTTGCTTCTATCACCTCATTGGGGGATAGTAGTTGTGCCATTGAGCATCTGGCTATGTCTGGTATCAAAATCTTTTTCTCTGGGTTTAATATCTTGGCAGTCTCGGCCATGAAAGTTACTCCGCAGAAAACTATGACCTCCGAGTCTGCACGGGTTGCCTCTTGGGCTAATTTCAAAGAATCCCCGACAAAATCCGCTATATCTTGAACTGTCGATTTTTGATAGTTATGGGCAAGTATTATCGCATTTTTTTCTCTTTTTAACTTATTTATCTCCTCTATGATCCCCATTTTCTCGTTTAATACATTATTCTCCTAAATTCCATCATTTATAAGTATTATAACCATTAATTTTTAATTATATTATAACAATCCGAAAGATGGCGATAATTGGGGACGTATATGACAAAAACCTACAAAGAGATAAATGAAAAGATCCGGAATGGAGATGCCGTAGTTGTTACTGCAGAGGAGATGATTGAGTTAGTGAGAGAAAATGGGGCAAAGAAGTCTGCAGCTGAGGTGGATGTTGTAACCACCGGAACATTTGGTGTGATGTGTTCTTCCGGGGCATTTCTGAATTTCGGGCACAGCGATCCACCGATAAAACTACAAAAACTCTGGTTGAATGATGTCGAGGCGTATGGGGGAGTGGCCACAACAGATGCTTATATCGGGGCGACACAGGTTAGTGAGACTAATCCAGACTATGGGGGCGGGCATGTCATTGAAGATCTGGTGAAGCATAGGAAAATTCAACTTGAATCCTGGGCCAAAGGCACGGATTGTTATCCAAGAAAGGAG
>DAOVSA010000140.1 GCA_030633635.1 Candidatus Altarchaeota archaeon | reverse complement strand
TATCCCTTTTTCATAATTTACAATATTGTCTAAAATCTTTTCTCTATAAGGATCGATATTATCCACCTGTGCATAAATCAAATGTCCACAGTTACTACACACATTATTATCACAGCGACACCCTTCTAAATGCTGACGACGCAAAGTATTCATTTTTTCTGAATTCCAAATTTGTTGCAGCGATTCCTTTTTAACATCGCCAACAATGAGCTTTTGATCCCAATCAGGACAGCAAGCACTTACCGTACCATCCGAGTTTATAGCCATCGCATAAAAGATATACGTACAAATATCTTTTTGTTCTAACAATTGGTGATATTGCCCTTCGTTTTCTTTTAGATTAATACCTGTACGTTGCTCAATATCAAACAATGGCCATATAGGTGCAAGGTCTTCAATAAAAATACGATCACAATAATCACCAAACATATTTAAAAAAACTTCTTTTTGCTCATTACTTAAGTAATTACCAGGAACCTTGATGGTAATTTCACAATCTTGTTTGTTTGCATATAACCATTGCACATTCTCAACAAACTTCTCGAAATCAATATCAACCTTAGCATGTTCTATGTATTGCTCTCGATTAACTCCCTCCACAGATATATTTAATCTATCCAATCCTGACGAAATTAGTTGGCCCATCGATTCGTGAGAGAAAAGAGAGCCGTTCGTTGCTAAATCAACGTATTCAACAAAGCCACTATTTTTTGCAAACGCTATCATTTTAGAAAGGTTTTTATTCAACAACGGCTCGCCAATTTTATTCATCCGAAGTACCTTTATAGGCTGATCAAATTGTCCAAGGTCTAAAATTAATTTTTTAAATATATCAAAATCCATCGTATTCCTTCGATATCCTGAACCCTTAATAATATCCTTATGACCGGTTGGGCAAAATTGGCACCTAAAATTGCAAGCACTAGAGGGATCAACATAAAGCAAAAAAGGGGTTTGCAAAGGAATAACATCCTGTAATAACACCCTTTTTTCTCGATTTAACTTTGATTTTTGCTGAGCTTTCATTTTGCAACTCCCATTTTAAATATACAAAAGACCGATTTATAAATTAAACCTGCACAAGCCAGCCTCAACTAAATTTGGGATAGATTCACCTTTTGTATTTTGGTTGGTCTAACTTAGCTTTTTGGTTAATTCTTTCTCTTGGAAGTGCGTAGATAACACCACCCGTCCCATGCCAACTATGTAATCGGAAATAATAAGCATAGTTCTCAAGACAGGTCATTATCTGAGCAGGAAGGTGCCATAATCCTTCCCGATTGTGATATGAAGTCACTGTAAGTATAGGGCGGTTATTTATAATTGTTTCCAACCCCCCACTAATAGCGCTACGCTCCCAACCCTCAATATGAATTTTGACAAATGTTGCGGGAATCAAAAGATCATCAAGGCATCTAACATCAACCTCTGTTTGCCCCAATTTGCTAAACTGAGACGCATAGCCTAATCCGTGATAAAAGCGTTTTTCATCTGTCACCGATCCAAGTGCATACGTCAGCAAATGTATCTTCCCCCTCTCCGCCGACATATATTCTTCCAGAAGATTACAAAGCTGAGAAAAATTCTCCGCGTCAGGCTCGATAGCATATATCCCTCTGTACTGATTTTTCACTGCATCTAAAAATCTGATGCTGACTTCTCCATGATGTGCACCAATATCAACAAATATTTCGTGATCATGCAAAATTGAAAGCACTTGTGGTATGAAATACCTATCGTGTGTCGTTACTGGTACATCATCGAAAAACCATTCTTCTCGCAAACTACGCCACGCAATAAACTGTAAATGGTGTGCACGAGAAAGATCATCCTCCCATCTGGATAGGACGGACTCGATACCGCAGATGTCTCCTTTACTCAATACACCAGAATGCCAGCCATTGCTTAAAGGATGGCGGTCACGATAGGCCTCGGCAATATCATAAAATGGCGCCACATCGCGCCAACCTTGCTTTTTTAACGGTGCTGTCACCTGGGAAAAGGGTGCCGTTACCACACAAATCGCCAACAGTGCATTTTCCCTTAGCTCAATAGGCACATCCTGGATGCCTAAAACATCAACCCCTGTCCAGAAAGGATCACGCCTGTGCAAATCCGGATTCGCATCCACTACAAACAGGAAGGGAATACCAAGTCTCTCAAAATACTCCTTGGCCATTTTCCCGAGACTACCCGCACCATACAATATCAGTGGCTTATCCACCTTGCGCGGTATGAAGGAGACCGGCTTTTTTGCGATCTTGTGCAACAGATAACGCGCTACCTTTCGGTCAGGGGCTTTCTCGTATTTCACTGAAGTAATTTCAGATTCTTTGCCCATAGCTTCAGTTTCAAGTTATCCGGGAAATACCCGCTGAAATGAAACACCGTACCTTTGCTTTTTTCAAACAGCCCATAACTAAGAGGGATGCCACCACCCAAATGGATGCTACCATCTTCAGCAAAAATGGTTCTATCAGCCTGACAGGAGAGGAACCATTCTGCAGGATCAGCACCAAAAATCTTCGAGAAAACGATTTTTCTTTTTTCCATGGATAGAATTTCTTGGTAATGCAAATTAAGAGAGACTTCCACCTTTTCTACGGAAAATCTCTCTCGAACCGATTTCGCGGCCTGATTTCCAAGTCTTTGTCGATCATCGGGATTATTAGATAGCCATTGAATCGCTTCTGCGAATTCAACTGGTGAGCGGACAATCAATCCTGTATTGTGATCATCAACGATCTGACGTTCTGCGGGATTATTCAACACAATGGGTAC
>DAOVSA010000157.1 GCA_030633635.1 Candidatus Altarchaeota archaeon | reverse complement strand
ATTAGATATATGTGCACCTGGAGTCGACATTTATTCGACATGGCCGCAAAACGGATATCATACAATAAGTGGCACATCAATGTCTTGTCCTCATGTGGCTGGTTTAGCTGTATTGATAAAGAAAAATAACAGTTCGTTAGATCCGGATCAAATTAAACGACAAATATGTTTGAATGTGGAGGATTTGGGGGATGAAGGCCATGATATTTATTATGGATGGGGATTGATTAATGCGGAAAGTGCGGTTCCAAGCGAGACGATAGGTATACCGCCTCAATTACCAGCTATTCCAATTCCTTCCGGGCCTGAAATACGTGCAGAATCAAAGCTAAGAACGATGCCACCTGGTATAGTTGTGGGAAGTCCTGTTAGTGTAGTTCGTGAAGCAAAAGCATTAGGGCACATGATTGTTGAAGGTGATATTTCGCATCCTGTCGAATTAACCGCATATGCCAGTATTGTTGACAAAGCAGATGGTGTGTTGCGTAAAGAGGAAGAAATAGCGGTAGAAGAAATTTGTTATGGGTTATTTTATCATGCCGAAGATGAAAGTATATGGATAGGTAGAAGACGAGGAGCTATTAGTTCGTCTGGTGGTTTTGAATTTGTAGATACCCAACCTCTTTTGCTGGAACGGGAATCAGGCGCCACAGAATGGAAAAATATGACCAAACCGGCTAAATGGAAGGAAGTATATCGCAGAAAGCTCAGACAAAACAATATTTCTGTTATGAAACAGGGAAATAAAGAGATAGTGTTTTGGTGTAACAAAATAGGGGTACAGATGTCTGTGTTGGATAAAGTAAGGATTATTAAAAGAACTAAGCGAAAAGATGATGAGACAAAGCAGGAATTAAATAACAAGGAACGACCGGTTTATCGTTTGCTTAATATACCGGATAACGACCAAAGAGATAGAAAAACCTTTTACAAATTAAACCATATCCCGCTTGAGTTTGATAACTTAGGCAGGCCTCGTCCACTCAGTCCTCTTTACTGGATGCCGGCACGAATAGTTGTTAAAAAACCTGAATCGTTAATTGCTAATTATAATATTGACGATGACAAAAAATGGAAGTTTTGTGCATTGGTTGAGGAAATAGCAGTAAAAGATGTAGGAAACTTTGACGATAACTATTTTAAAACAGGTGCAAGACAAGGATATTTTGATGCTGATCGTTCATATTGTAATTCTGAAATCAGTCTGTATGGGTGCACAGGGCTGAATTTTAAAGATGATTGGAAATGGTTGGGATTACTGAGTTATTATCCAACGGTTGTGCTTACAAGTGATTATGGAGGAGCATTTGGGGATATTGCCCGTATGCTTTTTGGATACCAGATCTATAGCGATTCGAATGATTTAAACAATTGGATTATGCAAGATTATCACCCTGCCGATGAAATGATTCAAGAATCAATAGCAATAGATAAGGAGAAAGGCACCCGGTACTTATATACGATGCTTGGAGAAAACTTAAAACTGAATAAAAATGATGACACCAAAATAAGCGGAACGGATGAAAAATATTCGGATTATGCTGGTGGGGTTGTCTATAAAGTTAAAGATTTTACTTTCTCGGGTTATAAATTTTCGTGGTATGACAGAATAGGAAACTTCAGGATCTTTTCGTATGAACTTGACCGCAATGCGTATGGGGCTGATCGTAATAAGCCGATAGATATAACAGATAAGTTGCGGGTATTAGGCATTCATTGGTCGGATAAACGTATGGGGTTGCATCCGGAGCTGAAAGATCAGTTGAAAGGTGGTTGGTAAATGGGTGTTGCAATTGTACATCATTCGCCTTTGTGGGCACAAAGTGACGGAAAGATAAAAGATGCGTTCACATACACGACCACCTTGGATAGTGTTTGGGATCTGGTACTGTATATAGGCGACCGGATGGAGTTTGTAAAAAAAAAGGCATTAAATCAGTTCTCAACAGAAATGATTCTTATGAACCCGATGAGCAATCCATGTTTATGGAGTGGTGGAACTTTTACGGGGTTTACTGTATCTTTATCTCTCTTGGTACAGGGTTATCCATATTACAATGCAAACAACAAAGAGAAACAGGAAGCAGAGCGTACTGAAGAAATAGAAGTTGTCCAGATGTGGTTGTGGTTTGAGATGGGGCAGGCCTGCTGTAAGATAAAGGTGCCGGATGATGATGATTGGTTTAGCAGTATGATGAGTATAGCATCTCCATACGGATTGGCTATGTCTTCTCTGTATGATTTTGAAAGCTTATTGGCCGGTGAAGACCCATATCTGCCGACGAAAAAGTATCCTTTGGGAACATGGGATGTATTTGATTTGACTCAGTTCTATCTCGCAGGCTTATCTGCTGGCATGGGATGTGGTGGTGGATTGTTTGGAGGTGGCGGCTTATTTGAGTCGGAATACGAGTATAAAAAAATACAGACTGCTCGAATCAAGTGGCAGTGGGATTATTACAAAATAAAAACGGCTGATTTTGGAACCGAAGATCAAGCAGATCAGGCATATAAGGATGCCCAGGCTGAATCTGGAGGATGGTAATGTTTAGCCAT
>DAOVSA010000090.1 GCA_030633635.1 Candidatus Altarchaeota archaeon | reverse complement strand
GAAATCCCAAGAAGGGATCGCAATATCTCATAATTTGATCTGGCAAGTGCATCAAGGTTATATCCCCCCTCAAGTTCAACGACTACCTTCCCGCTACAGAGATCGTCTGCAAGTTGCAACATCATAGTGGTCATTTTGCTGTATCCCTTTTCTGTTAAGCGAAGTCCGGAGATCGGATCATCCCTGTGAGAATCCGATCCCGCCGAGATTACCATCAATTCCGGCCCAAATTCTCTTACCACAGGGATTACAAATTCGTCCAGGATGTATAGATAGTCCTGATCTCCCGTACCTGCAGGAACCGGGATATTTATTGTATAGCCCGCTCCCTCATTTTTTCCGATTTGATCTATGAAGCCGGTTCCGGGGTAAAAACTATGTGGGTCCTGATGTATCGAAACATCTAAGACGGTTGGGTCTTCGTAGAATATATCCATCGTCCCGTTGAAAGCATGTGCATCCCAGTCAAACAAAAATATTTTCTTGATCCCAAACCTTTCCTTCAGATCCTTGATCATCACGGCGACGTTATTAAAATAGCAAAACCCCATGGCCCTATTCTCAGTTGTATGATGTCCCGGAGGTCTGATAAGTGCAAAGGAATTATCAACCAGTCCCCGCGCCACCGCCTCTCCAGCAAGCATAACACCGCCTGCTGCGAGTTTTGCGATATCGTAGGTGTTTTCCTGGGCATAAGTGTCTCCGTCTATGGCTCCACCGCCACCTCTGCATAGATCCTTTATGAAATTTACGTGTTCTTCGGTGTGTGCTCTAAGCAAATCCTCATCTTTTGCAGGATTTGGAGTCAACAAATCCAGTTTTTCAAGTAGTTTCTCTTCTCTTAGAAAGTTCATAGTCGTAATAAGTCTCTCCTTCCTTTCGGGATGAAACATCCCGGCATCATGTTTCAGATAGTCTTCGTGATAAATCAAAGCTGTTTTGCGCATCTTATTTATATCTAATACTCTTAATATTTATAAAAGAATGGAAACTATCACCTTAAATAAAGTTTATAGCCTTCTGGATAGGATGAATCAAAAGTTGGATGCAATTGAGGTAGAACTAAGGGAATTGAAGGAAGAAAAGGAACTAGAGGTTAGACCAGAATATATCGAAAAGTTGAAGAAAATCAGCAAAGAGAAGGGGGAAGTTTTTAATTCTATAGAAGAATTTGACGAGGCGTTTGCTTGATGTCTAAAATGTATGCCTTTGAAATTAAGCCTTCTTTAAAGAAAAAGTTACTCAAGATCAAAAAGAAAAATCCACTTCAGTTTAAAGCTGTAAGAAACAAAATTGATGAAGTTGTAAGAACTCCTCACCACTACAAAAATTTAAGGCACGATCTCAAAGATCTCAAGAGGGTTCATATCGGTTCATTTGTGTTGATTTTCAGTGTAGATAAATCAGAGAGGTGTGTGCACTTTATAGACTTTGAGCATCATGATACTATTTATAAGAGATAGTTTGGATTTTATAGTCTTACTCTTCTAAAACGATCCAAGAACTTGGAATCGGTACATTCATACAAGTATTGTGCCTAATCCTCTTTTTTATCAACTTTTTCATCCTCTAAACTTTCAATAAGCTTTACTTCAACCTCTTTAATACCTTGCCTAATATCTTCTGTTCCCTCCCGAACTACTGTGACAATTAATCTCCATTTTTCGGGTTCGAGTTTGGCAAGATACAATGCATTTAATTTTGAGAGGGTTTTTTTTGTGTCGTTAACCCCTAATATCTCTTCTAACTTAAGTATTCTGGATATCCAAGAGAAAATTAAGTAACTAAGTAGGAAAATAATCAAGAGTGTACCGGCGAGGATAAGTATACTGATTATACCTAGAATTAAAGAGATTATCCCAAGAATGATACCATAAGAGGACCATTTTATGATAACTCCCATAATATCATCTATAAAAATCTGGATTGGATCCACAATAGATGTATACTCTAAGGTTAGATAAACTGCTGAAAAAGCCACTAAAATAGAAATCATTACATTAACATTAGAGATTAACACCTGAGTGAAATAAGAACTTTCTGTCTTATAATGATCAATACACGTATCCAAAACACGCATATATCGCTCAGGATCCTCCTTATGCTCAAAAGTTAGAGTTTCTTTCTTTCCCATTTTGTCTTCTTTTTAATTCTTAGTGTGCTCCTTTTTAACTATCTTAGAAACTCCCCAAGGTCATCTGCTTCCCTAGCCCCTTCAATTCATCTTCAGAGTAGCCCAATGCCTCCAGAATCCTCATAACCGCGGGTAGCACCTGGTTGTTTATGTAGTAATCCGCATCATAGTTTCCTTCCTCGACGAAATCAATAACCCGTGCCCGATCACTTATACTTGTGCCCCTCTTTGTTACAATGTAGGTCACCATGCTTCCGCGCTTGAAATCCATGCCCTCATGAATCGCCTTTTTTGCAGCCATCACATGCGGTCCCTCGTTTACGTACTCCCCCAGCCCCCTTGTCATCTGGGTATTTATCGCCAGATCTGCAAGGGAGACATTACCCTCTTTGATACCACTAACGACACCTTTTACTATCTCTGCCGCCTTTTCTGGGTCTTTATCATGCAGGATCGTGTTCAGTACCTCAACCTGTGTTCTCTTTGCTATCTCCGCCCAGTCTCTTCGCCGGGTCTCAAGACCTTTTACGCTTAATTTACCCTTTTCGTCGATCAATGCGTATCTCTTTTTTGTTATGAAGATTCCCCTCGGATAGAAACCCTCAAATTCGAGCTCCATTGCCTCGGGCAATTCCTCGTTAATTTTTTCAGAAAATGATCTGGCATTCTTTATAATTTCACCTGTATCTTTCACATCAGGCTGTGTGATGTAGACCGAATCTGTATCCCCGTAAATGACATCAAATCCGTGCTCTTTTGCGCTTTTGATGGTATGGTGGATGTACTCCCTACCAAACGCTGCTATTGCCTCGGCACAGTCTTTTGAGTACCACCTCGCGCGTGCGAACGCATAGTAACCATACATGGAATTTGCCAGTATCTTGATCGCCTGCTCTTCAACCTCCCACGTCCTCTTCTTTACCGGGTCTTTTTCTTTTTTTAATTTATTTTTGATTTCAATTCTCTTTTCTATCAATCCATTAAGAACCCCGGGTATGAATCCATCCTTTTTTTCGCAGAAATAATGCCCGGTTGGTGATCTGTTTGTATCCTCAGGACAGCACGTGCAGTCTATCGTTGATGGATCTATATTATGCGACACGATTATGCTTGGATAAAGTGATCTGAAGTCAAAGAGGATTATATTGTCATGAATCCCCTTTTTTGGTTCAACAACGTATGCGCCTGTATAGGAGGATCTTTGCCTCTCTTGAGCAATTCTATCAGAGGGTTTGTTCGGTACTATTATATTTTTTCGGTGTGCCTTTCTGATAAAAAGGCTCTCAACCCTCTGACCAGATCCCGCCCTTGAGCATTCATATATCGGCTGGCCAACTATCCTTGAGAGATCGTACTGGAGCGGCAGGATTGATTGTGCTATCTGGAGTGTGGAAACTGCATCGCTCATTGAATACTCAAGAAATTCATTGAATTCGTCACTTTCGGGCGAATCCCAGATTTTAGCCATGTCTTTTGCCTTTATATCCTTCAGTTCCTTGCCGAATAGTTCCATGTAGACGTCTTCGAGCCTGTAGCGGGATAGGTTAAAGACCTGCCTGCAGGCAGGGTACATATCCACGTGCGGTCTGCCCCTTACGCGGGCACCGGTATTCATTCCCCTTCTTTCAAGCTTCACTGAACTGCCATCCAAGCCTATGTCGAGTTTCAGATTG
>DAOVSA010000085.1 GCA_030633635.1 Candidatus Altarchaeota archaeon | reverse complement strand
TCTCCCAAAATCAAGCCTGTTGGGAGGATCTGCACCCGAACATTCTCGTTAACCATCCATTTCCCTCGTAGGCGGTTCTTATAATCGCACATAATATCACCGCGATTATGCCTGTGATGAGCACTCTGCTATCAGCGATGCCGTATAGATCTGGGGCGTAATCTATTATTCCGATGCCAAATTCCTGAGTGGATAACGGCCAGAGAAGAGGATATGCGGGGTTAAACACCAATGCGTCTTCGAATAGGTGGGCGCAAAATCCAACAGATGCAAAGATAAATGAATCCCGGAATTTGATGCCGATGGTATCCAGTAACAATGCTACAAATATTGCATAGAGAAGTAGAAACGCTATGTTGTGGCAGTCGCCGTGCCTTATGGGATTTCCGTTGATTAGTACGTTCATACCGGCCCCCTTTAGTAGGGTACTTGCGATGAAATCGATGTCTGGTGCATATGCACTGGCGATGATGATCCACGGATAGTCTCTTTTGGTTAGTTTGTAGTAGATCATGCCGAAGATTATCGCGATTGCGGTTGAGTATATCCAGTGTTCAAAGATCATGTTATTATTAATGCGGAGGAGGGAAAATATAAGCAGCATAGGTGGTATAAGTAATACACTATGGTGGGCGATTGGCTTACCTGTAATTTTTATATTAAATTAAAGAAAAATATCACATGGATAAAATCTGGATTCAAAATGGGGATGAAAATGCGTGAGATGTTTAGGATGTTTAAAGACTTTCCAAAAGACCTCGCACTTGTAATCTTTCTTACCCTTTTGTGCATAGCATTTGTTCTGATCCCTTCATTGAGCGAGATGCCGGTGAGAATTATCATTGGTCTCCCCTTTGTGCTTTTTATACCTGGATATTCGCTGATAGCTGTCCTGTTTCCAGGGAAAAATGATCTGGATGGAATCGAGAGAATTGCACTCAGTTTCGGGCTGAGTATCGCGATCGTGCCGCTTTTAGGATTGATATTGAATTACACGCCGTTTGGAATTCGATCATCGCCAATTCTTGCGGTTCTTTCGATATTTGTGATTTTGCTTGCCATATGCGCACAGATTAGAAGAAGCAAACTTCCAAAGGAGAATAGATTCGTGGTTGAATTTGCCAGATTCTTTAAAGGTATGAAGGAATTTGGATCCACGGGCAGTAGGATTGACAGGATCTTATCGATTGTTCTGATTCTTTCGATAATTCTTGCAATTTCTGCCATTGTTTACGTTATAATAACGCCAAAACAGGGAGAAAAGTTCACAGAATTTTATATTCTCGGTCCAGGGGGAAAGGCATCTGATTACCCAACAAATCTCTTGGTTGGGGAGAACGCAACCGTTATCATGGGAATCGCAAATCACGAGTACCGAATAATTAATTACACCGTGGAGATATGGCTTGTGAATTCAAGCTATGAAGACAACAAGACCAGGATACACCAAATGTACTTCATGGATTCACTCAATATCACCCTGGATTACACAGATACGAATATTGAGGGTAACTGGACACCCCAGTGGGAGAAACCCTATACATTTACTATTGATAAACCCGGGGCATTCAAGATCTGGTTTTTGCTCTTTAAAGATTCTGTTATACCCCCTGATGAAAAGATGAGAGATTATGCCGGAACAGATGCTGAAAAGAGAATTATTGATGCCATAGCGGGGGATATTCAGGGCTTAAATCTGAACATCGTGGTCGTGTAAGTTAGCATTGATTGATCGGCTGAGTGATTTGGAAAAAATAACCACATGGATAAAATCGGGATTCAAAATTCAAATGTGTGAGGTATTTATGCATAATCCTATAATATAATACGATATCAAATACAAATTAACAATTTAAAGACATTGCTCCTATAAACCAGAAAATTATACGATGATTTCAACAATAACTACAACAACGGTCGGTATGGGCTCCCAGATGGTATCCGGGGGAGTACTTGCAGTAATCACCTTGATCATAACACTGGCGTTAAATGAGATTTTGCACGTCAATGAAGATTGTCCCATATCGCAATCAGTAGTGAAGACATCGCATATGATAAATACGCCTTTGTTATTCGCATTTGCATGTATCGTTTTCTATAAGGTTGTGACCATCGTATAAGAGAAGATAGGGGGCGCATGTAACAATTCATTATTTTTGATTATTTTAATCTGGATTATGGATTATCAACAGATTGTTAGTGAAATTGCCCGAAGCCCGCTAAAATGAAGGGATATATAATAAGAAGTATTATCCTATATTATGGAGAACGATATAAACACCGAACCATCTAAGAAACTTAAAATTTTTTTCTGGATTATTCTAGGGGCCTTTTCTGTTTTCTTTGCCGAGGTTGTTTCTTGCTCTGACATGTTTCCTTTTTTCAATGCATGGGGCTTAGTGGTAATATTTCCATTATACACTCTCCATATCCTTGTATTTTCTTACATTGTTTTTAATTATGGCAAACCCCGGCTTTATACTCTTTTTATTGCTGGAGCGATATTTGGGATGTATGAAGCCTATATAACCAAGGTTTTATGGAATCCTCCTTGGGGAGAACCTTTCTTTTCCTTAGCAGGAATTGCGGCAGTAACAACCATTGTTCTGGTGCTTTTCTGGCACCCTTTTATGTCATTCATCATTCCTCTGTTTGTTGGCGAGAACATATTAACCAACTCAAGAGAAATTGCAAATGGATTGCCGAATAGAATTAAGCAATTGTTCAATTCCAAAAAGAAAAGTTATGTTTTAATAATATCACTTCCTTTATTGTTTGGGGTAGTCCAAAGTGGAAATTCCCCGTCTCCAATACATTCCTTGTCATCAGGGCTTTCAACAACAGCAGTTCTCGTGTTATTGGCATATCTATGGAGGAATAGAACAAAGGGCAAAAAATATGATATTCAATCACTTCTTCCCAATAAAAGAGAATTCCTGGCTCTACTTTCTCTTTTGATAGTTATGTATGTGTTTATGGGTATTTATCTTAGGCCTGAGGCTTTGCCGGGATTGCTTCCCCAGTTAATTATCTGGTTGATGTATATGGGATTATTTATTCTACTTGGTTTTAGCCTAAGAAAATCCAGAAAAATGACCGTCTCCCACGTTATCAATTCGCCAATAAAATTTTCCTGCAAACTGTTTGTGATCTTATCGTTACTGTTTACTGTTTCCTCTGCCGCTAGCAAGTTTATGTTAGGATCTTTTGGAGGAATAATCTTCTTATTGACAGTCTGGGTAATTGGAGGGATAATTGGCATATCAATTCTTTTTCTATCTATTAGAGATTTATTCCGCAAGGGCGATTATAATGAAAAAACCAGTTAGTAGCAGGGGTATGTAACAGGTTATTAATGATTTTATTAATGACTTAATGTGTATAATCAATAAAGGTGATGGTTTAATCTTAGACTTAGATAAAGATAATCGGTGAGATAAATCTAAAATTATAAATATGATAATAAATTCATCATTAATTGATAGAAATTTTGAACTTCTCGAAGAGGGACACGTAGTCATAGATGGGGATACGATCGTGGAGGTCGGTGACGGATTCTCAGCTGACGGTCTGGATGCGAAAGAATACATAATAATGCCCTCTTTAATAAATTCACACGTTCATATCGGAGATTCATTTGCAAAAGAAGCCGTGGTGGGCATGTCGGTAGATGAGGCGGTAGGGCCGAGTGGTGTCAAATGGGATTTATACAGGTTGGCAAGTGAGCAAAAAATGATATCTGCAATGAGAGATAGCGCATTATACATGCTCAACTCCGGGGTTACGACATTTGCGGATTTTAGGGAGGGCGGACTTGGGGGTGTGAATTTAATGAAGAAAGCATTGCAAGGCATCCCAATCAGGGCCGTGATTTTGGGCAGAAATATGAACGTAAAAGATTGTGAT
>DAOVSA010000146.1 GCA_030633635.1 Candidatus Altarchaeota archaeon | reverse complement strand
TCACAGTAATAAGAACCCATTTAAAGCCGGTTTCGTTCTTTGGAATCCTGATCTGGAACCTGTTGATTGCAAATAAAATGAGAGAAATCGCAAAAAGACACGTGATCATAGAATACCCGTTCAAAATACCTAAAAAGCCCAGTGCCCAGGAACTAACTATGGTAAAGGAAACGCTCAGGGCAAAAGTCAGTGAGACAAACCCCAGGAAACCTTTGGATATTCTTGAAGCCATGGAAATCCCGGGCAATATGAAAACTAACCCGATTGCGAGGGGAAAACCTATCCAGGGAGGAATAGATAACATTCCTTTGGCAGCTTTTACAGAAATTATCTCAGGTTTAGATGTTTTTTTATCAAATTCGAGTCGTATTTCCTTGTTTCCTTCTCCCAGAACATCAAATTCCTCGCTAAAAACCTTCCTTTCACGGGAATCCAGTTTCACTCTCCACGCGTGATCCAGGTTATCATCTATGAACATATAAATCCAGTAAATTTTCCCCTTTGACCCACCATTAAATATCTCATAGGTTATATTCTCTCTATTCCCGGAAGTAGAACTTTTTGGACATTCCAATATTTTGATCCACGATTCATTTTCTCCCAGAGCATCGTCATTTACCTTTTCAACGTGAAAAAAACTGTTCAGGAATCCTATATCTAATCTAATGATTGAATCTCCCCAGTTGAGGTACGAAGACGGGATGCAGATCTGTTCTTCTATAGTATCATTACCTACTTCTATCTCCTTTTTTAAGAATCTCTGCCCGTTTACTTCTACCTCCAGGTTTGTTATGTATGGTTTTTCCACATTGCTAATCAAGGAATAATCAAAACAGGCATCTTGCCCGTCATAGATCCTGAAATCATATTCATTGAGAATTAATTCGGTAGTCTGGGGATTATACGTTCTTGGCCATTCTACAGATCCAATTATCACTGCAGAAAGGATTAACAAGATAAAAACTACTGCAAAGACGCCCATCGGATGGTTTTCAATTCTTTTATCCGCCGCCTGGATCTGAGTTTTTATATTTTTCATACTATATTCTCCTATTTTATTCCCATTTATCAAATTTATTCTCCCCATCTATCAAATTTAATTCGTAACCGCATAAATCCTCGTAAAATCATCCCCTTTTATGAATTCCTGTTTTAGTTCTAAAATTTCCATTTCATCGAATTTTTTAGTATAATAACAATAACCTCCTTTGCTCTTATAACCACAGCCTTCATCCATCTTACTAACAATCACATACTCAATCTTATAATCCTTGATGAGCTCCTCGGCCCGGCTCGCATTTTTGGTTTCCAGTATTTCATTTATATCCTTCCAGAGTTTTTTTTCGAGTATACATTCGTAAAACATATCTAAAATAGCCTTATTCTTTGATAAGGAATTTATCCCCGCAGATACGTCTCTATTCGCAAGGATCATTGAATCCTCATCCAGATTGTTGTCGATCCATTTTATTGCCATATAATTTGTCTCCGTTATCCCCGGGGATTCATTTTGTGCCAGTATAATGGATGTACAAAGCAGAAGAATCAAGAAAATTAAAAATCCCGTCACATAACTCCTAAAAAATCTTTCATCTTTCTTCCTTTCAAGTATTTTCACCACATCTGGAAATACAAAGCAAAATCCGATCCCAAAGAACAGGAATTGATCCCATGGTCTGAGTGCAGGGGTTAAAAAACAGCTCAGGAATCCTATCGAACTAATCAGGATGAAAATCTCCCAGAAATCGATGTATCGATCTCTTTTTTTCACTCTACGCAGTATAAAAAACAATAAAAGTGTAAGAAGGATCAGTGGTACGGACAATATGACTGTGGTAGAGTATGAAGATTTTAGTACATCACCAATGGCTGTTGACACATCCAGACAGTTCTCTATGTCCCAAAATTTGCTTATTAGCCAGGGAGATATGGTTAAAGTTGAAATAATCGATGAATAAAGGAAAATTCTCAGAAAACCGTACTTTTTTGACGCAAAAGAATATAATGCGAAGATACCTGTTAAAAATCCGATCCAGATGGCCACAAAATAGTTGAATAGAAGCATAAGTCCCAGTAAAACACCAGATCCCAAATACCTTTTTTCAAGGAAAAATAACACAAAAAATGGTAAAAGAAACAAAGAAATTATTTGCGGGCTATCGTAAGAGGCGGTCAATAGAATCGGGTTTAGTCCTATGAGAACTGAGGAAATTAACGCCATTTTTTCATCTCTATATCTGTTAACCAGATAAAACACTGGAAATACAAAAAGAGAACTCATAACCGGGAGAAAAAATCTTGTTATATCCAGGATTTCGATTCCAGAGAGATCGCTCAATTTCGCAAGCATCAGATGATATAGTGGGGGGTATATATGGGGCCTTCCCCCAATGGTTTCGTCCCATGAAGGTATTCCATTTTGCTTTACATCATTTGCTATTCTAATATGGTAATAGGAGTCATATCCTATCGGGATTGGATATTGAATCACCGGATAGAGTTTTATGCATAAACTCACTATGAAAATTCCGATCAGGGGTATTAGATATTTTGGTTCCATTCTTCATCTCTCTTGGCGTAATATCTTCTGTGATTTTGTGATTATAATCCATAGTCTTTGTAGAATTGAACCTACGAGAATTAAATTTATATTACATATGTTTCTAAAATCATCCATAATAGT
>DAOVSA010000099.1 GCA_030633635.1 Candidatus Altarchaeota archaeon | reverse complement strand
TAAACGATTATTCAATAAATATTATCCATGCTTTATACCACAACCTTGCTATGGATTCAACAGCATCATGGAAAATATAGTTTGTTACTCTTTTGAATTCGTCTTCTCCTATGTCTTCAATAAATTTATCGCAAACCCATAAAACGCAACATAACTATTTATTATTTTTCAGCATCTTGACTAACAAAACAAGATTTCCAACACCAATAACCCACAACACCATACTCAGGATATGATTTCCGGTTTGGTAGGTCATGTATCCGGTAACCGAGCACCTTCCCAGACATCTGATAGATAATAGGATAACAACTCAACCAATTTTGGAGCCTTTTTTGAGTCATCAATTAGTTTTAGTGCCCTTAGTGCAACCCAGGAATGAGCTCTCTGTTTCATTTTTGTTTTTCTGCTTAATAATCTCCTTTTCTAGATATAACGGTGATATATCGACCGTGTTGTGATTGCCCAAGAGATAACTATAAATTTTCAAGGAGCCTCACCAAGGCATCAGTCTTTCCGATAGGCATTATATGCACTCCTGCCAGATCCATCTCCTTTGCAATATCGATAAATTCTGCAACAATGTTAATCCCCTCCTCTGTTGGGTCCTCTGCGTCTTTTATTCTCTTCTCGATCTTATCAGAGATCACTATTCCAGGCATTTTTCTTAAAAATTTTATTATATTGTATGAATAAAGAGGCAAAACACCCAATAGAATCTTATTCCTGATATCCTCTTTTATCAGGGACTCGTATCTGTCCAGAAAATTGCTCATTACCATGGATTCAAAAACAACCTGGGTCTGGAAGAAATCTACCCCGGCATCTAATTTTTTCTTTGTTTTGTGAATTTCGCCATCGACACTAGTCGTGCCCGGAGCCAGCGCAGCTCCAATAAAGAAATTTGTTGGTTTATTTAGAGTTCCCCCACCCCAATCCGTTCCATGATTCATTAGATCTATCGCTTTTATCAGGGTGACAGAATTCAGGTCAAAAACCGGCCTTGCTTTTGGATGGTCACTGCTATCACAAGTGGGAGGATCCCCGGTTAATGCCAAAACATTCTCTATTTCAAAGGCTGCTGCCCCGATCAGATCCGCCTGAAGAGCCAGTTGATTTCTGTCTCTACCAACCACTTGATAGATCGGATCGAGACCGTTCTGCTTAAGCATGATACTGGCAGCAAGAGAACTCATTCGCAGCATGGCTCCGGGATTATCCACCACATTTATGCCGTGCAATTTGGGCATTAATCTCTTGAATTCCTCAATCTCGTGCATAAATTCCTTGATGTCTGGTCCCCTCGGGAGGGATATCTCTGCGGTAATCAAAAACGTCTTCCCAAAATCCTCGGATAATTTGCTCATCTTAATTCCTTTTTTCCTTGAAACTTTCAATCTGTGAGTCTGAATCACAAGTTAGTACCAAGATACCTCCATATTCTGAATTTAGTTGGTGATATATACATCACCTCCTATAAACATAACCTGCTTAGTAATTACTCCTGGGGGCTAATATAAAACCAATTCCTTATAAATTCAACAATCTCAATTGGAACATTACTTTTAAATACCAATTATATTATAAAAAGGGGAGTATTATGAAAAGAATTCTTGTATATATTAACCCGGATAGATATGCTAGTTTGTTTGATGTTATAGTGGCATATGATTCTAACGTAGATGTAGTTACACCTTTTTGCGGTATTGACGTGAAAGATATGAGGGATATTATATACAACTGCGTATTTACAAGACACACCAGAGATCTGAAGGATATAGCAATATTCATTGGCGGGCATGATGTAAACAAAGGAGAAGAGCTGACGGACAAAATCCAGGAGATCTTCAAAGAATTACCAGGCATATACCGGGTTTCTGTTATTGCAGACCCTGATGGTGCTTACACCACGGCAAGTGCCTGTGTTGCAATGATTAAAAATGCTTTTGGAGATATTAAAGGATTGAACTCGACAATATTGGCTGGAACCGGGCCAATTGGACAGAGTATTGCGATTTTACTCAGTAAGGAAGGTTGCAGGGTCACACTCACATCCAGACAGTTGAAACGTGCAAAAAGTACATGTGAAACTATAAAAATGAAGTATGATATTGATGTCAAACCATTTGAAGTGCGCGATTGCAATTCAACGGAAATTGCAATTTCTAATGCAGATATAGTGATTGCAACCGGTCCGGAGGGTATAACAATACTGCCAAGGGATATATGGAGCAAATTCAATGGCATTAAAGTAATGGCGGATGTAAATGCCGTTCCCCCTTATGGAATAGAGGATGTTGATGCTAACGATAATGCAAAAGAAATAGACGGAAAAATCTGTTTTGGTGCATTAAGTATAGGTAATTTAAAGATTAAATGTCATCATGAAGTCATCCGCAGGTTGTTTGAAGATAAAGGTGCTGTTTTTGGCCTGGAAAAAGTCTATGCTATAACCGAGGAGGTAATGTAATGTGTTATTCTCATGAGTATACCTCTGTAATTAGTATGTGATTGACAGCAGTTATAGACGTACCGAGAGTCATTATCCCAAAGAGCAGATAGAAAAGAACACTCATCACTGAAAATTATAAATCACTAAATAAAGTATGTAATGACTTAAATATAAAATTGAAAATCTATGGGAAAAACCATGAAAAGATCAAAAAAGAAAAGTAACCTTTGCAGAGAGAGATCGCATTGAATGATCTATTTATGCTCTGAATTCATTAAGTAATTGAAATGCGAAATGATTTATGATGATATAAACATTGAGGACACGAATGTCTCGGAAGTACATAAATCCATACTCAATGAGGTTGGGAAGGTAGTCATAGGATACGATGATATCCTTGAACATGTTCTCATAGCTCTTTTATCAAATGGTCACGTAATGCTGGAGGGGGTCCCGGGGATAGGAAAGACCTTTCTGGCTAATACTCTCTCACAAACATTGGGGTGCAAATTTAAGAGAATTCAATTCACGCCGGATTTATTGCCCGCGGATATCCTAGGTACTATGGTCTGGAATTCACACAGAGAGGAGTTCTATCTGAAGAGAGGAGCTATCTTTACCAATATTCTGTTGGCGGATGAGATAAATAGAACCCCTCCGAAAACACAGTCGGCTTTGTTGGAGTCTATGCAAGAATGTCAGGTGACTATCGAGGGAACGACTCACCCCTTACCCAAGCCATTTATAGTACTTTCGACCCAGAATCCCATAGAGATGGAAGGAACCTACCCATTACCGGAAGCGCAGGTAGATAGATTCATGTTTAAATTGTTGTTAAGCTATATCCATAAAAAAGATGAGATAAAGGTACTTGAAACCAAATTAAGCGGTGAACTCCCGGAAATTAATCACATAATATCGCCAGAGGCTATTATTTCTTTACAGAAAAGGACAAAGCAGATTCATATAACCGAGGAATTAATGGAATATATCCTAGAAATAGTAGACAAAGCGAGGAATCAACCAGAGATTCTATTGGGAGCCAGTCCAAGGGCATCAATCGCCTTTTTAGACGGTTCAAGAACTAAAGCCATGCTATATGGACGAGACTTCGTAATACCAGACGATATCAAGTCGTTAGCTCATTCTGTACTTAGACAT
>DAOVSA010000018.1 GCA_030633635.1 Candidatus Altarchaeota archaeon | reverse complement strand
GGGGATGAAAATTTCGTAAAGAACCCGCTTGACAGGTGTTATTTCTGTAAAAAAAGGATTGTTGAGACTCTAAATGGTATTCGCAATGAATATGGATTCAGATATGTGGTGGATGGAACAAACTTTGACGATCTAAAAGATCTGAGAAGGTATGGACTGCGAGCATTGAAGGAAGGAGGAGTAATAAGCCCACTAGCAGAAGTAGGTATTAAAAAGCGAGAGGTCAGAGAACTTGCGAAGGAATTGGGTTTATCAAACGCCAAAAGACGATCTGTGTCCTGCATGGCAACCCGAATACCAACTAATGAGCAGATAACTCTTGAGAAATTGCGAAAGATCGAGCAAGCATCCCTCAATGAATGATATTTTTCTGGCTCAACATGCTAAAAAGATTTTTCAAGTCAACGATACAAAAATCAACGATACAAACTTCCGCCCTCTTTATCTATCCCAACCACAACCGGTAAATTTTTCACTTCTAGTTCCCAAACAGCCTCTGGAATTCCAAGATCTAACCAATACACATCCTTAACAGACATGCATTGAGCTGCTAGGGCACCGCAACCGCCGGTAAATGCAAAATATACGCACCCTTTAATGCCATCTTTGTCAACGCCGCCCTTGCCGATTATGCCCTTGATATCAAATTTTTTAATAAGTTGCGGTAGAAATTTATCCATTCTGGAAGATGTTGTTGGACCTGCAGATATTAGCTTCCATCCTTTAGCGGTTTTTTTGACCAGAGGTCCACTGTGGTATATGACGGAATCGGAAATATCAAACCCAAGCTCTTCTCTTTCTTCTCTTTCGAGTCTTGCACTGGCTTTATCCCTGACTGTGAACAACTTTCCAGATAATAAAACCTTTTTCCCAGCCTTCAAATCCGAGAAATCATCTTTGGTGCTTAGAGATAACATGGTTAATCATTTTATTCTGTGAAATTAATACCTCAAAGTATTTAATGTATTTAAGTATAAGTTCACCTACTTTGTTGAATGATTTGTCATCCAAATTTGGTTTGTATTTAAGTTATCAAATCTAATTTTAATCTTAGTTTGATAAAATTGAAGGTATTATAAAAATGTATCCAATAGGACCCAGTGCTTATGACCGGGCAATTACTGTTTTTAGCCCTGATGGAAGGCTCTTTCAGGTGGAATATGCAAGAGAGGCTGTTAGACGGGGGACAACGGCAGTTGGTGTTACCTATACTGATGGTGTGTTACTTGCGGTAGATAAAAGTATAGGCAGCCCTCTGATAGTGCCCAAGTCCATAGAGAAAATATTTCAGGTAGATGAGCATATAGGGGTGGCAACATCCGGTTTAGTTGCAGATGCTCGCCGTTTGGTTGAGGATGCAAGACTGAAGGCACAGAGGAGTAGAATGGCATATAACGAGCCGATATCAATCGCCACCCTAACCCGGGAGATATGTAACCTAAAACAGTTATACACGCAATTTGGAGGTGCACGACCCTTTGGCACATCACTATTAATCGCCGGGATTAATGATAAACCCAGATTATTCGAAACGGATCCCAGCGGTGCTTTCACTGAGTATACATCGACAGCGATTGGTATGGGCAAACCGGACGTCGAAAAACTTTTTGAGAAAAAGTATAAGAAAGAGATGTCAAGGGATGATGCAATTGGACTGGCACTTGAGAGTTTAAAAAGCGTTTCAGAGGGAAAAATCAGGGGAGAAAATATTGATATCGTTACAATAGACTTAGAAAAAAAATATCAACAACTCACAAAGAAAGAGATTAGTGGATTCGTGGATTAATTAAAGAAGTGAGGGACAAGGTAGGTATTGGTTTGATTTGTACTAAATAGCCAATAAAAATGGCAAGTCTGGATAACTCGATTATTGTTAGATTAAAAATTCTTGGAGAGAATTTTGAGATATTGGCAGATCCGGATCTGGCTTTAACTTATAAGGAAGGGAAGAATATCCCCCTGAACGAGATTTTAGCGGTAGATTGTATTTTTAAGGATGCGCGAGCGGGAGATAAGGCATCGGAAGATATAATGTCGAAAATTTTTGGTACAAATGATGTCAATAATGTCGCAGATCAGATACTTAAAAAAGGCGAACTCCACCTGACGACCCAGCAAAAGAAACACTTGCTTGAGGAAAGAAAAAAGCAGATAATTAATATAATCGCCAAGAATGCTATAAACCCGCAAACAAAGTCGCCACATCCACCAAATCGCATTAAGAAAGCCATGGAGGAAGTAAAAGTGAATGTAACGATATCTAAATCTGCAAAAGAGCAAGTAGATACTGTCGTTAAAGCGTTAAGACCAATTTTGCCCTTAAAATTTGAACGAATAACCATTGCAACGAAAATTCCATTGAAATACTCCGGAAATATTCACCATATCCTCGAAGAATTCGGCGAGGTAAAAAAAGAAGAATGGGTTGGTGATGGTTTGATTTCCTGCATGGAGATTCCGGCAGGACTACAAGACGAATTTTATGATAAATTGAATAATCTAACCCATGGGGAGGTTGAGATCAAGATCTTAAAATGATTTGATTTCAATTGTTGAAGGATATACATACATTAAAATAAAGATGACAAACACGCTTAACATCAAGAATAGAGACTTAGTATTGCCGGGACAGCTGATTGGGGAGAAAATTCGATCTGATCTTGAGTGTATTCGAGAGGGAGCAAGTGTTTTTTCTCCCATCCAGGGTTTGGTAAAACTAAACAAAAGAGAAATAGGAGTTATCCCACTGGCGGGAATTTACAAACCAAGAAGGGAGGATGTAGTAATTGGGGTGATAACAAAAGTCCTTAGAGATAGATGGTTAGTTGAGATAAATTCTCCATACTCTGGTAGTATGTCAGGAGAAGAAGCCACACGAAACCAATCACGGGTAGATTTAACCGATTATTTTAGAATCGGTGATGTGATTAGTGCAAAAATCGCCCGGGTTGATGAAGTGTACTCCTCAACACTGATACTGCCATGGAAACTTACAGATGGGCAAATTATCGAGGTCAATCCAAAGCGCGTTCCCAGAATAATCGGTAAAAAGAGATCGATGATTAATATGATAAAAGAAAAAACCAGGTGTGGGATCGTTGTTGGGCAAAATGGAAGGATTTGGATAAAAGGCGGGCAGGATAATCTGGTAGTTGAGGCTATACGAAAAATAGAACGGGAAGCATACACCACAGGATTAACGGATCGGATTGGTGAGATGCTGGATAAATGCATACAAGATACTCAAAAAACTAAGATAAAGATAGAATAAGTAGAGGATATCAAAAATGGATGAGATTAAACTGATTGATGAGAAAGGGATTAGATTGGATGGACGAAAATCTGATGAAGTTCGGGAGATAAAGATGGAGATTGGGGTCATTAAAAGGGCAACTGGCTCTGCATATATTGAATGGGGTAAAAATAAAGTACTTGCAGCAGCATATGGTCCAAGAGATATCCATCCAAAGCATTTAAAAGATCCAACACGGGCAGTACTCAGATGCAAGTATTCAATGGCACCATTTTCCGTTGATGATAGAAAAAGACCAGGCCCGGATAGAAGATCTAGTGAAATATCAAAGGTCATTACGGAAGCATTAAGTTCCGTTGTTTTGCTTGAACAATATCCGGATACGGGAATAGACGTATTTATAGAGATCCTGCAAGCAGACGCTGGAACGAGATGTGTGGGTTTGACAGCGGCATCACTGGCGTTGGCGGATGCAGGAATTCCAATGAAGGATTTAGTTGCAGCGTGTGCAGGCGGTAAGGTCAATGGCAAACTCGTAGTTGATTTAATGAAAGACGAAGACAACTTTGGTGAATGTGACCTGCCAATGGCAATCGTACCGAGAAAAAAAGAGGTTGTACTTTTACAGATGGATGGAATACTTTCCCGGGATGAGTTCAATGAATTATACGAGATGGTAATGAATGGGGCATTAAAGGTTTATGAACTGCAAAAAGAGGTATTGATGAAGAAATATCAGTAGTGCGAACTTTATATCACAACAAGAAACGATTAATCTCCATTTATTAAAGTTATGGATCCATATCGTATAACGTAAGAAGTTTTGAATTTATTGCCCTTGTATGGCAAGGAAATAAAATAGATAAAAATGAACAAATTTATATCGATTGGGGAATATATAGGGACTATAGAGGAATTCATCCCAAAAAAGGGAACATATGCGGAGGATGGAAAGATATACGCATCAAATATCGGCGAATTAATCCTTGATCATGAAAAACGAACAGCAAGAGTAGATGGGAAAATGCCTGTAGAGTTGGAAGTGGGACAAACCGTTTTTGGTGATGTCCTAAGCATAAGAAAAAACAATGTAGTGGTAATCATTAGAAAAATTCAGGGATCAGATAATGAAGTGGACATTAAAAGCGCAATTTATGTCTCAAATATTGCAAATGGTTATGTTGAAAAACCAGAGGATTGTTTTGGGATCGGTGATATCATAAAGGCAAAGGTTATCAAAATTGAACGCGGAATGATCGATTTATCTACAAAAGACAATTTTGGGGCGGTCAATGCATTTTGTAAGAGATGTCGAAATCCTTTGGTTAAATCCGATAAATACAAAGATAAATTGAAATGTCTAAATTGTGGCCATTTGGAGGATCGAAAGATAGCAGATGACTATGGTGGAGTGCGCAATCTTTGAAAAAAAATGGAACTTAAAATAATCAAAATGAAAAAAGGGGAAATAGAAATAGACTCTGATGATAAATCCCTGCCGAATGTCCTGAGAGAGGCATTGATCGAAGAGGGAGTTGATGCGTATACCTATGAACCACAGCCGTTATTAAGTGTTTATAGGTTGCATATAACATCAAAAAATCCGCCAAAGGATCTTGAAATGGCGATAGATAAGGTTGAAAAGAATTTGAGTGAGTTAAGGGGATTGTTTGAAAGTGAGTTGAAGGTCTAGTTATCACTGCTCATAGAATGAGGATCAATACTGACCCCATATCGTTGGCAGTTAGTATCGTTCTTATCGAGGATATCTATTTCTATCCATTATATACATAAAATATATAATATATGGGTGAAAAAAATGAATCTTGAAAATAAAACAATTTTAATGGCTATTGCACCTAGTGATTTCAGGGACGAGGAATTATTGATACCAAAGGAATTTTGGGAGGATGTTGGAGCAAAGATAGTGATCACCTCGGATGGTGTAGGAAGATCAAAAGGTATGTTTGGTGCTATGGCAACAATCGACATAGATATTTCCGAGATCAATGCCTCTGGGTACGACGCAGTAGTATTTGTCGGTGGGCGTGGTGTAGATATTCATGGATTATGCGAAAATTCGAGGTATATAGGTCTTGCCAAGAGTGCGGATGATCAAGAAAAGATTTTGGGTGCTATCTGTCTGGCCCCAAATATTCTGGCTAGTGCCGGGGTTTTAAATGGAAAGAATGCAACTGTCTGGGGTTCTCCCACTTATATAGAATCAAGGGGAGCTATATACACAGGAGAACTGGTCACTCAGGATGGAAGAATAATCACGGGAAAGGGCCCAGAAGCTGCAAAAGAATTTGCAGAGAAAATTGCAGACATGATTGAAGGGGCATGAGATATGAACAATGATTTTTGGAGAGATATAAAGGATTTTTCATGCAAATTAAAGGATGAAGATGATATTCTGCTGGTCAGCCATCACGATGCAGATGGGATCACAGCTTGTGCGATTATTTTAGACCTACTGCAATATCTGGGAAAAGATGTCGAATTTATGGTAATAAAACAACTAGACAGTACAACTATCGGTAAAATTGATGATAGAACCGTGGTATTCACTGATATGGGGAGTGGACAATTAAATTTGATCAAAGAAAGCGGAATAAATAATTTTTATATAATTGATCATCACACGCCCTTAAGGAAGCATGAATTCCAGATAAACCCTCATTTTTATGGATATGATGGTGGCAAGGATATAAGTGCTTCGGGATTGTCCTATCTGGTTGCAAAGGCATTAGATCGCACTAATATGGCAGATATCGCGATTGTTGGGGCGGTTGGGGATATGCAGGATTCTGAAGGAAAATTAAATTCTTTGAATCGGATAATTCTGGATGATGGAGTAAACTTGGGTGTTCTGAAGGTAAAAAATGATTTGAGATTGTTTGGCAGACAGAGTAGACCCCTAAGCCGGATGTTAACATACGCATCCGATCCAGTCATTCCAGGCCTTACTGGAGATCAAATTGCTTGTACACAATTTATAGAAAAATTGGGTATTAAATTACAGATGGATGATGCCCAGCTAAATTATGTGGATTTGAGCATAGAAGAACGGCAAAAATTGACCACCGCTTTATATATCCGTCTTCTGGATTGTAACACACCCGAGTTTTTAATCCAGCGAATGATTGGTGAGACGTATACATTACTCAAGGAGGAAAAAAGAACCGAGCTTCGGGATGCAAAGGAATTTGCCACCCTTCTAAATGCTTGTGGACGCCAAGAACAGCCGGAAATTGGTGTAAGAATTTGCCAGGGGGATAGAGGAACTTATCTGAAAAAGGCGCGGAAGTTGTTGCGTATAAATAGAAGGATGCTTCGGGATGGATTGAACTATTTGTCTGTTGTAGGAGTCAAAGAATTAAATGAATTGTATTACTTCGATGCAGAAGAGGATATAGATGAAAGAATAGTTGGTGTCGTGGCCGGGATGGCATACGGTGCCAAGATTATCCCATCCAACAAACCGATTTTGGCATTTGCAAACGATAAAGATGATAAATCCAAGGTTAAAGTATCTGCAAGGGCAAATTGGGGCCTTATTAGAAGGGGAATTCATCTTGGAAATGCAATGAGAACTGGAAGCGAGGAATTTGGCGGAGAAGGCGGGGGTCACGATATCGCTGCCGGAGCAAGGATACCAAAAGATAAAAAAGAAGAATTTCTAAGTTTTGTAGACAGTATGTTCAGAGAGCAAAAGCTGGGTTGAAGATTTTGAAAATTCTAAATTGAAGAATTTGAGGAATCAACAGAACCTTCAACATCCAAAGGCATAAATACAGGCATTCCCTCAGAGGTCGGTGCTATTATCACCTTAATGTCCTTGTCCCCTAACATATCAAGGTATCTATATCTCAATAAATCTGGATTTCCCTGTAACACACCGCTTATGAGCTCCAATGCGCGTGCTTCTCCCTCAGCCCTGATAATGGTTGCATTGGCTATACCTTGAGATTCTATCACTTTCCTTTCTGCCTCTCTTTGTTCTTTTTCTAAAACGAACATCATTCTCTCTGCCTGTTGTTCCGCATCGAGTTTCTCCTCTATTGCTGTTTTGATTTTTTGTGGTAATCCAACGTTTCTCAGCAACACTTCCTCGATGATGATCCCGTCAGTTATCAATGATTTTTCTATTTCTACAAAGATTTCCTGTTCTACTTCCTCCCTCTGTTCACCGTATATCTCCTTTGCATTGTGTTGAGATGCAATACTCCTGATCGTGCTCCTGATTACAGGTCTTATGATTAATGATTCGTAATTTGGACCGATTTTTTTGTGAATATCGGATGCTTTATCCGGAACGATCTTGTACCTGACAGACATGTCCAGATCAACGGTCAATCCCTCATCGGTTATCACGCTAATCCGATCATCCGTCTTTACCTGCCCTTCTTCTTGTATCATCGACATGGTGTATACCTGGCTTCTAATGCTGTATTCTGTTACGGTAACCCACGGCTCTTTGATGTTCCAGCCCTCTTGAAATTCGCTGTCTTTGACTCCGCCAAGAATCGAATACTTAACACCAACGTGTCCCGCGGGAATTCTCGCGATCATCGTGGACACCCCAACGATCAGGATTACCATGAGAATTATAAGTAGATTAGGTATTGCTGTATTTCTTGGTTTCCTATCCCTGATCACTGTTCCCTTATCTTTGTCCTTTAGAAGGGTCGCACCAAGTTCATTGATCTGATCACCCAGTTTCATTTTTTTCATCTCCTTATACTTTTTATACTCTTTATAGATTCTGTATGAGATTATATAAATGAAATATCACATTGGAATATCACATCAAAGGGGAAAATGGGTGTCAATCTAAGAGACATAGTTTTGCATGACAGCATCGAGTTTACGGATTTGAAGGGAAAAACAATAGCGATAGACGCACTAAATACATTGTATCAATTCCTTTCATCGATTCGGCAACCCGATGGAACTCCTTTGATGGATTCTCATGGGGCCATAACATCTCACTTGTCTGGATTGCTTTATCGAACCGCCCGGTTAATGAAACTGGGAATAAAGCCTGTTTATGTGTTTGATGGGGTACCACCGGAGCTAAAATTCCTCGAAGTGGAGAGAAGGAGGTCTGTCAAGGAAGAGGCAAAAGAACTCTGGGAGCTGGCAAAATTAGAGGGCAGATTGGAAGATGCCAAAAAATACG
>DAOVSA010000152.1 GCA_030633635.1 Candidatus Altarchaeota archaeon | reverse complement strand
TAAAAAAATCGAGATTGTCGGTGAAATTGCGGGCAGTGAGTTGATAGGAAAAGAATGCACAGACCCTGTTGGTAATAAAAATGTGCCGATTCTGCCAGCGGAGTTTGTTGATCCGAATTACGCAACAGGTGTCGTTATGTCGGTACCAGCACATGCGCCCTATGACTACATCGCATTAAGGGATCTCAATATGGATATCGAGCCGATAACAATAATCGATATTGGTGATAGAGATGTGCCTGCCAAGGCGATAGTTGAACAGATGAATATCGGGGATCAGAAGGATTCAAAACTGAAGGACGCAACGGAGATTCTTTATCGCGAGGAACACAGCAAAGGGCAGATGAAAAAATCCATAGAGAATTATGGCGGCATGAGCGTTCGGGATGCGCGGGAAAAATTAATCGAGGATTTGCTAAATTCCGACAGCGGGGATATATTCTACGAATTTTCAGAAGCTCCGGTCATATGCAGGTGCAATACATTATGTGTTATTAAGATACTTAAGGATCAGTGGTTCCTTAACTATAGCAATCCAGAATGGAAAAGTAAGACACATGAATGTTTAGATCAGATGAAGATAATCCCAAAGGAAACGAAACAGAATTTCTCCTATTTTATTGATTGGTTGAATGACTGGGCATGCACCAGAAGGGTTGGTTTGGGCACAAGGCTTCCGTGGGACAAAAACTGGATAATAGAGCCGCTAAGTGATTCAACGATTTATATGGCGTATTATACGATTTCCACCCACCTGAAAGATCTTGATCCCAGAGATCTGGATACTGAATTCTTTGATTATATATTTCTTGGGGGGGATAATGCGAATAAGATCTCCGATGGAGTTTCAAGGGATAAATTGGATGAAATCAGAGATGAATTTATGTACTGGTATCCGCCTGAATGGAGATTATCCGCAAAGGATCTGGTTGGGAATCACCTGACATTTCATTTATTTCATCACACCGCGATATTTCATAAGCGATACTGGCCCAGGGGCATGGTGGTGTTTGGAATGGGTCTTTTGGAAGGAGAAAAGATGTCTTCTTCCAAGGGGAATGTCATACTACTTGAGGATGCGACCGAAAACTATGGAAGCGATGTAATCAGATTGTTTTTGATGAGTAACGCCGAGCCTTGGCAGGACTTTGATTGGAGGGATACATTGATTAAAAATACCAGAAAGAAGCTTAAACAGTTCTATGATCAGATAAATTATGCAATAGATCTCGAAAATGAGGTTTCCGTAAGGGATATCGATCGATGGTTGTCTGGTAGAATGCAGTTAACGATAAAAAGGACTACTTACGCATTGGAGAACTTCCAGATACGAAAAGCACTGCAATATGCATTTTTTGACGTTTTAAATGATCTTAATTGGTATTTCAGAAGATGTGAACCAGGTTCCGCAATTTTGAAGGAGTTTGCAGATAACTGGACGAGGCTGATGGCACCCTTTACGCCCTTTACCTGTGAGGAGTTATGGGAACGAACCAACGAGGGTTTTGTCTCGCTTGCCCCATATCCTGAGTTTAATGAGGAACTGGTCGACCAAAAGGTCATCATCCAAGAGGATATGATCAAAACGGTGATCGAAGATATCAAAAATATTTTATCTGTCACCCATGCCAAACCAGGTAAGATCTATCTGTATCTGGCACCAGATTGGAAAAGAAAACTCTATAAAGAGATTAAAGACGGAAAACAGATCAAAGATATGATGCAGTGTCCTGAGCTCAAAGCCAATGCAAAAGAAGTGGTTGAAATAACGCGAAAAATCAAACAAAAAGAAGTTCCAGAACTCCTGTCTTTGGATGAGGAATACAACGCCATGATAAGTGCTAAAGAGTTCCTGGAGCGGGAATTTAAAGCCAAGATAAACATAGAAAGGACGGTAACCTATGATCCACAGAAAAAAGCCAGGTATTCATTACCTTTGAGGCCTGGAATCTACGTTGTATAGGGCTTTAAAATGATTTCAATATAATCATATATTATAACGTATGTATATCTATTAATCAGAAAAATAATGGTGAGAATATGGGGTCTGTCAATAGTTTGCTATATGGTGAGGAAATAGAAGTACCGGACGATATCAAGGAGATATTAATACCGGGAGAAAGGGTTTTACACGCTGTAAAACAGGCACGAGTACGGCAAATAGTGACACCAGATTCAATTTTTGTAACTACAGAAAGAGTGATAATAAGGAGACCGATAATATTGGGGATGCGGGATACAAAAGATTTTAGATATGCGGATATGGCAAATGTCCATGTATACAAAGGGATATTGAACTCGACGGTCAGGGTAAAGATGAGGTTTATGTCCGATGATCTGGTACTCCGGGGCATCCCACCAAAGAAAGGGAGAGAGATATCCAAGGCGATACAGGCAGGAATCGATGGCAGATACGAACCAGCTCAACAGGCCACTCAGAATGTCGCAACAGAAGCAAAGAGTAATGAGGATCTATTAAAACTCATCAAAAAGAGATATTTCGGTGGGGAGATAACGAGAGAAGAATACGAACATATGAAAAGGGAATTGCGCCATTGAAATTTCAGTGGATATTAATGTTAGTGAATATGTGTCTCGATACTTGGGTTGGGAGTTATTTTGGTTCTTTATAG
>DAOVSA010000135.1 GCA_030633635.1 Candidatus Altarchaeota archaeon | reverse complement strand
TCAGGTCCTGCTGCCCAATAGGTACCTCTCCGGATGACCTTTGCAACAGCTTCTACATCGTCTTCATCCCAATATGACTTAAATAATGGTATTTTCCATTGCATTAGTTTATCTCCTTTATAGTTTTATCGTTTATTGGCACCTCACTAGAAATCACAAAAATTCCTATTTCTTGACATCCTGGCCGTTTATTAAAGCCGTTTCAACGTTCTTCTTCAGGCGCCAAATCCCATCCAGTTTTTCTACGATAGATTTATTGGCAAATTTATCAACAACCTTCCAGAAATCTCTCTCGTTATATCCAGTGAATTCGAGGAAATCATTCAACATTCTTTTGTCTAGTTTGTAATCTTCGTTGATAACCTTCTCGACTGCTTCTTCACGTGTCATTCTATTCTCCCTGATCCAAAGGCTTGCAACCTCTGTAACTCGCTGATGCCCATATTTGGGAAACTTAAACCATGTGTGTGTTAAATATCCTACTGTATCGATTTGGTCATACTGCTCCAAAAAACCATCTCTTTTCCATTCACCCGTATCGTCTAATGTCTTGAATCCCCTTGATCTGGCAAATTCCATATTTTTATACCCATTCCAGGGTAAATAATAGCTAAGAAATGTGGGGTTTAATTTTGCCTTTTTCATCTGTTCCATGGTCGGAAATGCGGCAGGATTTACATGCTTCATGGAAATTTTATCATCTAACCAGAAATCCCATGGGACGGGTTTTGCAACATCATTGGTAATTTGTTTCATTGCACTGGGAGATTCCTCTGTATGGGGTCCGCCATAAAGGAAATTCGTATCTTCGCCATATATGAGTAATGGGATATTCAATTTTACCGCTATTTGATATGGATACGCGTAAATTGTCCTATCGAAATACCAAGTAGGTGATCCAAGTTCCTCAAGTGCTTTCCTAAACAAAGCCTTACATACTTGTGGATTTAGGGTCATTATGTGTGCGTCAACTCCAAACTCCGCAAGCAGGTTATTCCAGTTATGTCTACCCGTTTCTGTCCAAGTAAAATTGTCAACACTTACCATAAGAGGATTCATATCAAGTTTTTCCTTCATAATGTATGTTTGATAATAGCTATCTTTTCCTCCACTAGCTGCAATGATGCAATCATAATAATCGCCGTTACAGCCACGATATCTATCTGCTAATTCTTCGAGTTCTTCCCATCTTTTATCCCAATCTGTTTGTTTTATTTTTTCTGCGGCTCTACATGGATAGCATATCCCATCCTCGTCAAATTTCATATGGGGTCGCGTATCGGGCATTACACATTTCCTGCAATATCTCATTTTATTTCCTCACATAGCTTTTTAATTTCTTCTTTTGTTAATTTCCTAATAATTCTAGCAGGGATACCATGAGCCAGGACATTGTCTGGTATGTCCTGATTCACAAGACTAAAAGCCCCAATGATCGAGTTTTCGCCTATTGTTATGCCTGGCATAACAACCGAATGGGTTCCAATCCTGCAATTTTTCTTTAAAACAACCTTGCCCTCCCTATTATCTATTGTTGAGAGGCTGTATATAGAACAGTGTGATCCAATTTGTACGTAATCATCTATGGTAACGCCAAACTTGGCGTTAATATATGTGAATGCACCGATATCTGTTTTGTAACCCAGTTTAAACCCATCTTTGTTTTGAACTAACCAGTTGTAATCTGTCAATTTCCCATCTTCAATTTTAGGATATTTCCACTCCTTGAATCTTTGTTCAACCATTGGATCATCACGGTATTAATATGTTATTTTCTTCTGTAGAAGATCGTCACCTATTTTAATTTTACTCAAGATATCTGCAATTTTTCGGCCCGTATTTCCACTACCATAGAGATTCTTACAATTTCTTAATTGTTTTCTGAAATCTTTATCATAAACGGCCTTTTTAATTGCAGATATAATCTGTTCTCTATTGTATTGTACATCTATTACATTTTCTGCTCTTTCCCTGCCCTGCTGTCTGCAACCAATATTGATTGTGGGTAGATCAAACGATGGAGATTCGATAATTCCGCTACTTGAATTCCCAATTATTGCACTGGCTATCTTCATTATACTTAGATATTCTATGCGGGGGATACTTTTAAAGGTCGTTATAAATGAAAAGCCCTCGTATTCCTTGATAACGTCTATCATTTTTCGGCCGCCTGCATCGGCATTCGGATAGATTAATATTGTCTGAAATTTCAATTCGGAGATCGCCTCTAATGTTTCCCGCATTTGATTGGCAGCATCCTTGACCTCAACGGTCACTGGATGTTGTACAACCAAAAGAATCGGCTTTGAAGAATTCAGATTATATTTCTTCGATATTTCCTCACGATCAATCAATTCGGTATTCACTATTGTATCTAATCCAGGAGCACCAACAACAAATATGCTCAAAGGATCTTCACCCATCTTTTTGATCCTCTTTGCACTTTCCTGTGTTACAGGAAAGTGGATGTGTGCAAGCTTTGTTATTGCGTGACGAGCGAGTTCATCGACGGTAGAGGTTACATCTCCCCCGTGCAAATGGGCCACAGGGATTGTAAGATATGCACCAACAATGGCTCCGGCTAGCATTTCTCCCCTATCGCCCAATAGTAAAATAATGTCGGGGTCTATTTCTTCAACCCTGTCTGTTAATAATTGAATTGTTTTTCCTATGAAATTTACCATGGATTTTTTACTATCTTTTTCATAGGTTGCATTAATCTCATGGATTCTAAATCCATCTTTTTTTATTTCGTTAATGGTCATTCCAAACTCTTTCATTATGTGCATTCCCATGGCAGCAATCTCTAATTCTAATTCAGGATGTTCATCTATTGCCTTTAAAACGGATCGCATCAAACCGTAGTCT
>DAOVSA010000019.1 GCA_030633635.1 Candidatus Altarchaeota archaeon | reverse complement strand
GTCTTTGACAGTAAAAACTGGGGGTTGACCCCCAAATATTTTTCTATATATCGAGGCGAAAATAGAGTTGGTGAACTAGAAAAAATATATAACAATCTTGAACTTAAAGCAGATTTCATTAGAGAAAATCCCAGTGAAATTGGCTACGATAAAACAAAATTTACAGATATCAAAAAGGTTTTAGTTCTTGAAAATCTTGGACACGTATCCAATGCAAAATATAAAGATATGTTAGTGGTGGATCTATCTAAATTGGATTCAATTTAAAATAAGGTTACTGATAAGTAAAGTATTTTGCTCAATAGCTTCGCACTTTACAAACACGCAAGACGTTAGTATAACCTCACCTCTTATCCAACCTCTTCATAAACTCCTTGGGATTATCCTGGATTATTTCAATCGCATCCTTCTCAGTTAATCCGGCACCCAATAAGACGTTATATGCAAATTCCGATGTAATTAAATCCCTTGGAGAATGAGCATCGGTGTTAAGAATTAAATCTGCACCGGTTTCTTTTGCGATACTTGAGACGTGTCCGTTTGTCAGAGAATGCCCCCTTCTGGTGCTTATCTCCAGGTAAACGTCATTTTTTCTCGCGATTACTGCCTCCTCTTTTGTTATCAAACCCGGGTGCGCGAGAATATCCACATATTCACAGCTTACTGCGCTGAAATTTGTTTTGCTTGCTACCGGCTCTACCAGGGTTTCCCCGTGTACGACCACCACTTCCGCACCCAGCCTCTTCGCTTCTTTTGCAATTTTTTCTATCTTATTTGGGGGTATGTGGGTAAGTTCAACACCAAGAATCGGTCTTATGTTTCCATTGGCATCATCAGCATCATCAAATTCATCGATTATCTTTTTTTGATTTTTCAGTACGAATTCAATGTTAGAGAAATCGACGTGATCAGCTAATCCAACGACCGCATAATTCATTACTTTGGCTCTTCTGATTAACTCCGCAGGTACCAGTTCACCATCGCTAAATAATGTGTGCAGGTGAAAATCATATATCTTGAGATTTTTGGGGCTCATTTTAACCGGATTTACTCTAATTTAAAAAGTAAATTTAAAAACAAAGTTTAAAAACAAAGTCTATTCGGAATTAGTACACGTAAGCGAGTAATTTGCCGCCCAAGCCTTTCTCTTTTGCTTCTTTGTGGTCCATAACGCCCTGGGGTGTGGTTAAAATTAGTATTCCAAAATCTTTTGCTGGTAGAAATCGCGCCTCCCACTTAATAAAGTCTTTATGATTCACAGAATATCTTGGTTTTATCACGCCGCAATCGTTTATCCTCTTTGTTAGTTCTATCCTGATTTTTCCGCCACGGTTATCGTCCATAAGCTCAAACTCGCCAATGTATCCTTCTTTCTGGAAGACACGCAGGATGTTTATCAATAGTTTTGATGTTGGCTTTACCACACATTCATATTTTCCAACCCTTTCGTGATTCTTTATATTAACGACAGCGTCGTTTATCAAATCGTGCATCATTTTTATCTTTGTGGTTTCTCCTTTCTACCGCGAACCATTTCGTCTAGTGAAATGTCATTAACTTTAATAACCTTGTATCTGACCCCGGGAATGTCGCCCATGGATCGTCCTTTTCTGCCGCCAATTCCCTCGATTAAGATCTCATCGTGCTCTTCGATGAATCCTATTGCGCCGTCTCCGGGACAAAAAGCAGTTATTTGTTTACCGTTCTTGACCAGTTGTACCTTGACACACTTTCTAATCGCTGAATTTGGTTGTTTTGCTTCTAACCCGACTTTTTCCAGGACAATTCCACGCGCCTGTGGAGAACCAGTAAGTGGGTCGTGTTTCTGCTTTAATCTCAAGACCCTGCGGGCATAATCCTCTTTTTTCCACCTGAATCTATTGTGATCCCCCTTTAATTTTTTACCTGAAAACTCTCCTTTTCCCATTTTTGATTTAACCTTATTTTTAATTTGATATAGATATATAATATATTCGAGTGAAAGATAATATATTACGAAACTGGTTAAAAATTAAGTGGCTATATTATCATGTGCCCTCTTTCCAACTCGATAGGTATTCCCTCTGTCTCTCGCTTAATATGTCTATCTCTATATTCATCGTCTGTAATTTTAGTTCTGCGACCCTTTCATCGATCTCTTTTGGAATCTCATGAACCCCTGGTTCTAAATCATGATCTGCTATGTATTTAACCGCCAGTGCCTGATTAGCGAAACTCATATCCATCACCTCGCTTGGGTGTCCCTCCGCAGCGGCTAAGTTTACCAGTCTGCCCTCAGCAAGTAAATACACATATCTACCGTTCTTCAACTTGTATCTCTCTACATTCTCCCTGATATTTGTTTTATCTATTGATAGTTCATCCAATCCGGATACATCGAGTTCAACATTGAAATGACCGGAATTTGCAAGTATCGCGCCATTTTTCATCTCCCCGATGTGCTCCTTTCTGATCACGTCTGCATCACCGGTTGCGGTTACACATATATCACCGATTTTTGCGGCTTCTCTCATTGGCATAACCCTAAATCCATCCATCACGGCTTCTAATGCCCTGGTCGGATCTACCTCTGTTATAACAACTGATGAACCCATTCCCTTGGCCCTCATAGCTATACCTTTACCACACCATCCATAACCTCCGACAACAAAAACTTTCCCGGCGAGTAATACACTGGTCGCCCGTAATATCCCATCCAGGGTTGACTGTCCGGTCCCGTATCTATTATCAAACATATACTTGGTGAGGGCATCATTTACCGCCAATACAGGATATTTCAATGCATTATCTTTCTCCATAGCCCGCAATCTCACGATTCCGGTTGTAGTTTCCTCGCACCCGCCCCTGATACCTTCTATCAACTCCGGTCTTTTACTATGGATCGCAAATATAAGATCTGCACCATCATCTATCGTTATTTCCGGTTTATGGTCCAGAACCCGGTCGATATTTTCATAATACTCCTCTGTTGTTTCTCCCCTCCACGCATACACGTTGATGCCATCCTCGGCAAGTGCAGCAGCGACATCATCCTGTGTACTCAAAGGATTACACGAAGTTATCGCAACCTTTGCACCGCCACATCGCAGGGTTCTAACCAATGCGGCGGTTTCTTTTGTCACATGCAGTGCAAAGCCGACACAAATATCTTTGAGTGGTTTTTCCCTCTCAAAATCTTTTCTAATATTGAGTAATACAGGCATATGGTTCTCCGCCCAATCTATCTTTTTTTGTCCTTTTTTTGCTAGTTTTATATCTTTCACATTATAAGTCATTTTTGTAGTGAATAAACCCTCATTTTTTCTATATACCAATATCCAATCAAACCAAGTACAATTATTCCGCCGATTACGGCAACGGAAGAAAAAGTAGTTATACTCATGTTAAAAACCTGATTAAGAGAGAATATTGCCAATGGAACAACAGCAATACTTAATCCAAAACTCAATGCGATCCTTTCTATAGCATCTATCTCCCTCCTCCCAAAGAAGACGTAAGTCAATATGAAACCTGGCAAAAACAATACATAAACTGAGCCAGCAATGATCCTGAAATATTGCAAAAGTGGAATAAAATGCCCGATAACAAGCAAAATCAATGTCAAACCAAAAACCACCCCAATATAACGCTTCATATCCTTTGATATTTTCCTCTTCATCATATTACATATTATCTTCTTCAAATAAAAGTATCGATAGAATGATTAAAGATTATTACCCCTGAAGAGATACATCATCTAGTAGACGTTCTACGTTCAAGGAGTAATTATAGACACTCATTTTAACTTGCAGTATTTATTTTATAAAATTTTAATGAAAATATAGTATATATTTCCAGAATAAACAAGGGGTGTTTTGAGTGAGTAGGAGTGAAAGATTAATGGAAATCGCTTATGAGAAGCTTGAATCTGCAAAAGGTTCTTTGAAAAAGTATGATTATGACGTTGCCATTTCCAAAGCCCAGTACGCAATGTTCTGCGCCTCCAAAGCCAAGGAAATAGCCAGTAGAGAGGTGCATTCGAAAAAAGAAAAAGGCGCCATCTCTCAAGTGTGGGAACGTCTCGTGGAAGATCGTATGCTGGATAAGAAATTGAATAAGACTTTAACCGAATTGACTGAATTTGGAGAGGACATAGATAATAGAGATTATGGACTTGATCGTCCGGACTCTAGTTTAGAGAGGGCTAATAGGGCCATTAAAAAATCTGAGAGATTTTTGGATAAAACTAAAATACAGTTGGGAATGATATAAAAAGGTGGATAGATCAATTGTATTCAAATACGATCAATTAATTCCTGAGATACTCCTCCACGATCTTCAATGCACAATATTCACCACACATCGTACATGCTTTTTTATCGATCAGATTTGAGTATTTAGTTTTCATATCCACATCTATAGATAATTCGAACATTTGATGCCAATTCAATTCCTTTCTGGCATTTGACATATCCAGATCTCGTGTTGTATCCCCTAATTTGATCATATCTGCTGCATGTGCCGCAATCTTAGATGCGATCACCCCCTCTCTAACATCTTCTATGCTCGGTAATCCGAGGTGCTCGGCAGGAGTTACATAACACAGGAAATCTGCACCATACATGGCAGCGAGTGCCCCACCTATTGCACCCGAAATGTGATCATAACCCACTGCTATGTCAGTAACTAGTGGCCCCAGGACATAAAAAGGGGCGTTGTCACAGATCTTCTTTTCCAGGATAACGTTTGCCTTTATCTGATTCAATGGAACATGCCCTGGACCCTCGATTATGATCCCAACTCCCTCTTTTCTTGCCATTTTGGTTAGTTTTCCAAGATTAATCAGTTCCTGGATTTGTAGAGTATCGGTTGCATCTTCTGTAGCTGCAGGACGCAATGCATCACCCAGACTTATAACAACTTCGTGTTCTTTAACTACATCCAGCACGAGATCGAAATGTTCGTAAAGAGGATTTTCTCGTTGGTTTTTGATCATCCATGCAAGTATAAAGCTTCCCCCCCTGCTGGTTATCGGGATAATCCTTTCTTTCATCCCTTTTATCATATCCTGTGTAATCCCGGCGTGAATCGTCATAAAATCAACACCTTGCTCGCATTGTCTCTCTATAACCCGTAGAATCGAATCTATATCCATATCTATCCTTTGCTCGATAAATGCGTCATATATTGGTACGGTACCTAGGGGAACATCTGTCTCTTTCAAAATCCTCGTTCTGATCTCATTTAGATCTCCACCAATACTTAGATCCATCAGAGTATCTGCCTTATATCTTACAGCGATTTTTGCCTTTTCCAGTTCGTAATCAACATCTACCAACCCTGGAGATGTACCTATATTTGCATTTATCTTCGTGTGCACACCTTCGCCAATCGCTAATGGTTCTATATTTCTGTTAGAATTCTTGACAAGCACTACACTACCATCTTTTATTCGTTTTTCAAGTTTTTGTTCCCTTATTCCTTCTTTTTTTGCTATATTCATGAGCATTTTATCATATATCCTCAAATTCTCCATGACATATTTCAAATCCATTAACCAACCAATCGGTGGGTGTAGCACATCTGTAACTAATAATGAAGGGGAGTATAGAAAAAAAGTTACTTGCGGGATTTTGGCAACTCAGTGAGAAATCGTTGTCTTCTGGCATATAGATACGCCAAAGACTTTGCGACATCCCTGGTTGTTAATATACCAACTATCTTCCCTTTTTTAGTGACCGGAAGCCTCCTTATGTTGTGTTTATCGAAAATTTCACTTATTTTAGTAATATCTGTGTCCACATCCACGGTCATGGGCATCGGGGTCATTATATCACAAGCATCTGTTTTATCAGGATTTAGACCCTTGGCGATAACCTTTCTTAATATGTCTCTCTCGGTGAGAATCCCCAAAACATCTTTTTCCTTCTCACATAAAATAGAACCAATCATCTTTTTGTCCATCAATTTTGCAGCATCCTTAACTGACATTTTACTAGATACCAAGGTGGTCTTGTGCATTATGTCTTTTGCCGTGATTGTCATAATATTTTATTAGATTATTTGACAATAAAAATTGATAATAAAAAAGAAATCTTCATTTCTTCTCAATTTATTCTCTCCAGAAACAGACCGCTTACTCCTCCAGCAACAAAAATGGGAACCCATATCCTGGTTATGTCCCACAAAACGAGAATTGAACCGATTTGTGCGATTGAAACAGGCGTTGTGACTATCGTCTGTGTGGATATTAGGAGTATACCAATCGGCTCAACCAGACCGACACCCTGCGGCAACCAGGGTATCTTTGAAAGTAAATAAAGGAGTGTTGCAAATAAAAAGAGTTGAACTAAAGAGATAGAGACGGAAAACGCCTCAAAGCAGAAATACATGGTCAGATATTCCATGATCCAGGATAATGTGAGTAAAATCGATACGACCGCCAGATCTTTAATGCTCATGTTTTTGTACACTTCCGAAAATTTTTCAGAGATCTCCATGAGTTTTTTACCCCAGATAGGAATCATTTCAAGTCGTTTATATACTTTTTCGGATATAATCATATGCAAAAAGATAATTGGTATTATAACGACCGCCAACCCAATTAATAAAGCATAAAAAATATCTTTTGGTATGTTTGAATGTACGAGAAACAGGGCAAGTATCGCAGAAATCGCGATGATTACGAACTTGATCAATTTTGCCACAAAAGAGCACGAAAGTGATGTTCTGCTTTTTACACCATATTTTTTTAGTAATACCGCCCTTAATACATCCGTACCAATATTTAATGGTGTAAGAATACCCCAGACTGCACCCAACCCAGCCTTCAGCAGAATACCATATGAAAGATCCCTCCTGTGACTTCTGATCAGATACGCCCATGCCAGAATCCAAAGTAGAATATTCAATAAAAATACAATAGATGCCAAAACCAGATAATTGACATCCAAATTAACGAGTTCCTGGGTTGCATTAGTAATGTACGCTACAGCTATTATCACAATTAAAGTTAAAAAACTGCCGATTATGGATGTATAGTTCAATTTACCACCCACTCTGTGCTCTCACATACTCGGGCGATAATATACTCCTTATGATAATTGCTTCGGTATAAAGGTGTTCATCATCTCCCAACAAGATTATTTTATCGCCTTTAATTTGTATCTCGTTTTTATCAGATTTTAGTAGATAGATCCCACCAGGTATGTTACAGTCTATACTCTCATTGGTCCCATCGACGTCTTGCAGCATGGTTTGCAGGTCTTGCAGTGTACACCTGTCGTCTTCCTGTAGGTAAAGGTATATTAATACACGTTTTCCTTCCGCCCCAAATAAAGAAGATTGCAGGTATCCAAATGCACCAACGATCTCAACATACGCCCTAACACCAGGACCGACCACATCGTTATCCACAATTATGCTCATATTATCCCCCCCCAGCATAATATTTTCGATATCTCGAAGGTTATCTGGGCATTTGATACCCTCTCTTAGGCATATGAATGCGTGACATGCATCCAGTATATCCGATTCTGTTGATCCCTTTATGTGTGCCTCTGTTTTGGATATGTAAACCCCTTTATCCGGGTCTTTCTCCACATAAATCTTATATCCCCTGTTGGAAAGATCAGAAACTGCAGAAAGTTCCAGGTTGCAGGTAATTGCCCCCGCATCAGAGGTATTGAACAGTGCAATCTTTTTCCATTTCTGCAAATCCTCTTCAGAGATCGGTGTCTGTGAATGTATCCTAACGCCCCCAACATACATCGAATGAGGATAGTAATTAATGTAGTAGTAGACACTCCCAAGTAATACTATAGAAACTATGATCAGGGCAAATACTTTTTTTTTGTCGAGAGTTTTTGATTCGGCATCCTTTGAATCAATATCGTTTTCTTCCATTTTTGATTCAACATCATTGTCTTCCGTCTTTGATTTGGTATCATTGTCCTCCATCGTTGATTCGATATCTGTTGACTCGACACCCTTGCTTTTCATCGTTTCTTCCAATTTAATACACCTCGTCAGGTTCAAAAATCTTATTTTTCACGATTTTAAACTCATTATCTTCTAATTTCCTGAAAAAACAGGTTTTATAGCCTTCATGGCACGCACCACCTTTTTGCTCGACCTTGAACAATAATGCATCGTTATCACAGTCAATGTAAATCTCCTTGACATTTTGTGTATGCCCGGATGTTTCTCCCTTTAACCATATTTTTTTCCTGCTGGTTGAAAAATAATGTGCAATTCTGGTTTCTAATGTTCTTTCTATCGCTTCTTTATTGGCATAACCAATCATTAAAACCTCATTTGTCTTGAAATCCTGTGCAATGACCGAAATTAGACCGGGAATCCCTTCTACTTCCCTTGTTTTTAGCGTTTGCACGATTTTTTTCATCTTTTTTCTTTGTTCTTTGATTTTATAAATGTTAATTATGCACGATTTTCCG